>JBDOKE010000001.1:0-1546 GCA_039833815.1 Methanobacteriota archaeon
TGATGTCGTAGGAGCGGTGCGAGCGGACCTGGGCGGTCGCGTCCTGGCGGCCGGCCACGGTCTCGAAGAGCTCGCGGGCCTCCTCGCCGTGGATTTTCTCACCGTACGCGTAGCCCATGTCGTTGAGATAGGCGTCGATCAGCTCGGTCTCGTCGTCCCAGTCCGAGGACTCGACCTTGGAGCGCACGTTGTCGGCGCCGTAGAGGTCGGGCCTGGGGCCGAACACGCGGGTCTCGGGGTGCTCGTGGCCCTGCTCGCGGAGTTCTCGGACGTGCTTCCTCACGGGGTTCACGTCCTCGGGCTCGTCGAGCTTCGCGACCTTTCGCACGGCCCGGTCGATCAGCTCGACCACGTTGGGGAACGTGTCCCGGAAGATCCCGCACATGGTGACGACGACGTCCACCCGGGGTCGGTCCAGTTCCTCGGCGGGGAGGGGCTCGACGTCGATCACGTTGCCGGCGTCGTCGCGGACGGGCCGGACGCCGAGGAGCTCGAAGATCATCGCGACGGTCTCGCCGCCCGTCTGCATCGTCTCGAAGGCCCAGAGGACGAGGCCTACGGTCTCCGGGTACCGGCCGTGCTCCTCCCGGTAGCGTTCGAGCAGCTCCCTCACGGCCTTGCGGGCGCGCTCCTCGGCCTCGGGGGTGGGGATCCGCCGCGGGTTGAGGGAAGCGAGGTTCCTGCCGGTGGGCACGACCTCGGGATTCCGCTCGATCTCGCCGCCGGGGGACGGCTCGAGGTAGCGGCCGCGGAGGGCGCGCACGAGGGACTCGGTCTCGCGCTCGTAGGACGCGACCAGCCCGTCGACGAGCTCTCGGACGGCGTCGGGGTCCGAGAACGCCTCCCGGAGCCGGTCGCGGTCCTCCTCGACGTACTCCCGGACGATCTCGACCGCCTCGTCCCGGTCGGTGGTGAGCAGGTTCCGGGACTCGGCGTAGCTCACGGCCGTCTCGGCGATCAGCTCGGGGTCCGGGTCCGCGCCCACGACGTGCAGCCCGCACGGGATGCGGTCCCGCAGCGCCCGGCGGACCATCGCCTCCACCGCGCCCACGAACGCGTCGTCGTCCTCGACCTCGAGCTCGATCCCGGCGGCCTCGACGACCTCGCGGAGCTCCTCGACGTCCGCCCGGCCCTCGCGCACGTCCTCGCAGAGGCGCAGGAGGTCGCGGTACCCCTTCAGCTCCGGGTCGGCGAGCGGCGGGTGCAGGTGGGAGACCAGGTACGCGTACGTCCGGTGCTTGGCGATCGCGGCCTCGGACGGGTTGTTCACGTTGTACAGGTACACGTGCGGGAGCGGCGTGATGAGCAGGTCCGGGAAGCAGGACTCGGAGAGCGCCTTCTCCTTGCCCGGCAGGAACTCCAGGGTCCCGTGCGTGCCGAAGTGCAGGATCACGTCCGCGCCCCACTCGCGCCGCAGCCACTCGTAGAAGCAGACGTAGTGGTGCGTGGGCGGCGCGTCGTCGTGGTACGACTCCTCCGACTCGTGGAGGCCCCGCGTCGGTTGGAAGCCCACGAACACGTCGCCCAGATCCAGCCCGAAGACGGG
>JBDOKE010000002.1:0-5051 GCA_039833815.1 Methanobacteriota archaeon
GCCTCGGAGTACGCGTCCTCGGGCAGGCTCGCTCTGAGCTTTCGGATCTCCATGGGTCCGAGGTACCGTCGAAGGTGCCGGAAGAGTTGGTCTCGGATCTCGTGGAACTCCGGGATCGGTCCCCCCATCTCCACGAGCCCGAGGATCAGTCGGGACGTCTCGCTCCCGGTCATTCCCGCTCACCTCACGCGGCAGGTTAGCACGACGGTGCCGACCATCAGGAGGAGGAGGCCCGCGAGCCCCATCACCCGGTCTCCTCCCCGGCGGGCGCAGATGATCACGTCGAGGGCGCCGACGAGGAGGGAGAGCACGCCGAGGGGCCAGACGGGCCCGCCGAGGAGGGCGACGGCGAGCGCCGCGAGAAGGAGGAGCGCGGAGATCCGGGCGACCCGGTTGAGGTCCACCCGGCCTCCCCCATCGTTACGATTATCATAACGATTTTCGGCGTGGACGGCGGCGGCATCCCGGGCTTCCCGCGCCCTCTCGGAGCGCAGTACCACCCGGGACGCGGCCGGGCTTAACTTCCGGGTTCGAGATGTAGCCCGGGTGTGGCCCCGGCCGCTGTGGCCGCCGCCATCCCGCGCGCCCCTCCCCGCCCTACTTATAGTTTTCTCCTCAGCGATCGTAGAACTCCAGGGCGTTCTCGGCCGTGATCTCCGCGACCCTACCGACCGGCTCCCCCTTCACCTCGGCCACGAGCTCCACGATCCGCCAGACGTTCGCGGGCTCGTTCCGCCTCCCCCGCTCGGGCGAGAGGTACGGGCTGTCCGTCTCGGTCAGGGCGCGATCCAGCGGCACGGACTCGAGCAGCCGCCGGGTGCGGTCGGTCGGGCCGCGGATGACGTGGATGGTGGAGAGGGAAACGTAGTGCCCCTCCTCCGCGATCCTCCGGGCGAGTTCCGGCGGACCGTCGTAGCAGTGGAACATGGCGGTCACGTCGTGCTCTCGCAGGACCCGGAAGGCGTCCTCCTCCGCCTCCCGGGCGTGGATCACGACTGGCTTGTCGAGCTCCTCGGCGAGTCGGAGGAACCGCTCGAAAACCTCGCGCATGCGCTCGCGCTCCTCGGCCCGCTTGACGTAGTGGTAGTCCAGTCCGATCTCGCCGATCGCCGCCAGCTCGTCCGCGTGCTCCCGAACGAGTTGGACGACCTCGTCGATGGCCCGGTCCTGCATTCTGGGGGCCCGGGGCGGGTGCAGGCCGATCGTGGGGAACACGAAGCCCTCGAACCGGCTGGCCAGCTCGAGGGTGCGTCGGGCGGTGCCGGGGGTGACCCCGCAGTCGTACACGCGCAGGACCCGTTCCCGGGCGCGCTCGACGACCTCATCCACGTCCCTGCGGAAGTGGTCGAAGCAGAGGTGACAGTGGGCGTCCACGGGCCTGGTCAAGTCGGGTGCCCCCGGTCAGCGAAAGGGCTGGCTCCTCATTGGGCCTCGGGTAGGGAGGGCCTGCATCATCCCGAGGAGCGGGTGTTACCCAGAAAAGCCCCTTCGGTGCGCGCACCCGGGGGCTCGTCGTCATGAGGGATGGGGAGAAGCGGCGGATCCTGTCGGTGCTCGTGCGGGATCGTCCGGGGGTCATGCAGCGGGTCTCCGGCCTGTTCCGGCGGCGGGGGTTCAACATCGACTCGATCGCGGAGGGACCGTCGGAGCGGGAGGGGCTGGCGCGGATGACGCTCACGGTGCGCGGGGACGAGCGAACCATCGAGCAGATCGTGAAGCAGCTTAACAAGCTTGTCGACGTGATCAAGGTCTCGGAGCTGGACCCGGAGCGCACCGTGGAGCGGCAGCTGGCGCTGGTGAAGATCAAGACGAGGGACCGGGCGAGGGCGGCCGAGCTGGCGCGGGCGGCGGGCGCCGAGGTGGTGGACGTGGGGCGCGAGACGATCACGGTGGAGATCGTGGGGGAGCCGCGGGACGTGGAGTCGCTCCTGGAGCTCATGAACGACATCGGTAGCGTCGTGGAGATCGCGCGGACCGGGATCGTGGCGATGGAGCGGGAGTCCTGAGCTCAGCGCCCGAACCGCGGCCGCTCGCTGAGTCGCATCGGCGCGGTCAGCGGCACCCGCGGCTTGCCCTCCGTCTCCCGCCGAAGCCGCTCGAGGAGCTCCTCGAGCGTCATCTCCACCCGCCGCTGCTCCTTCAGCGTCGACTCCTCCCGGATCGTCACCGACAACGTGCCCCGCTTCACCTCCTCCTCCCCGATGACCACCACGTAGGGCACCCACTCCCGACCCGCGTCCCGGATTTTCCGGCCCACGGGCTCGTCTCGATCGTCCAGGTCGACCCGGAACCCCTTCTCCCGCAGCCGCTCGGCCACCTTCTCCGCCTCGTCCAGCACCTTCTCGGACACCGGGATCACCCGCACCTGCACGGGGGACAGCCAGGTCGGCAGCGTGGGCAGCCGACCCTCCCGATCGAACCGCTTCTGCTGGTGCTCAAGCAGCGCGCAGATCACGCGCTCCAGGCTGCCCGTGGGGGAGCAGTGGAGGATCACCGGGTGCCGCTCCTCCCCGGACTCGTCCGCGAACGTGATACCGAACCGACGCCCGCTCTCCACGTCGATCTGCACGGTCGGGTTCTCGATCGGCCGACCCAGCGTATCGATGAACGCGAAGTCCACCTTGCACTCCCAGTAGTGCTTCCGCTCGGAGAGCACCTCCACGAGGATCGGCCTGGCGTCCCCGTACACCCCCTCCACGGCCTCCGACAGCCGCTCCAGCACCTCGGGATGCTCGTCCAGGAAGTCCTCCGTGGCGCGAAGGATGACCTCGTACTCCAGCCCCAGCTCCCGGCCCACCTCCAGGCACAGCCGCGCCTGCTCCAGGAACTCCTCCACGGCCTGGTCCATGTCGGCGCACACCGTGTGCAGGTCCGGCATCGTGAACGCCCGCAGCCGCTTCAGCCCGACCACCTCGCCGCTCTGCTCCAGCCGGAAGCTCTGCGACAGCTCGTACACCTTGAACGGCAGGTGCCGCCGACTCAGCGTCGTGTCGGCGAGCAGCCGGAACGCACCGAAGCAGGCCGCGTACCGGAGCATCAGCGCCCGGTTGCCCGCACGCAGCCGGTACTGCCGCTCACCGAACCGGTCCGCGTGCTCCCGGATCGCCTCCTCGCCCAGATCGTACATCACCGGCGTCTCCACCACCGCCGCGCCCATCTCCGCCATCAGATCCTCCACGTACTCCGCCAGGCACCGCCGGATCACGTGCCCGTACGGGTACCAGCGCACGTGACCCACGTCCGCCGCCGGCTCGTGCTCGCAGATCCCCTTCTCCCGCATCAGCCGCACGTGGGCCGGCTCCTCACCGCCGACCTCCCGCTCCTCACCCAGCTCGTGCAGCACCAGCCGCCGGAAGTCCTCGGGACACTCCGACAGGTCCACATCCTCCACGTCCCTCAGCCTCCCGCCCACGTACACCATGAACGCCGACTCGACCTCACGCTCCTCCCCCTCCTCGGCCGCCTCCGGGGTGACCGTGCGGGACAGCTCCGAGAGTGGGTGCCCCTTGCAGGCCAGCCGGAACGCCTTGTACCAGCCGAAGGGGGCGCGCACCACCTCGTACCCGCGCTCCCGCAGGAGCTCCTCCATCCTCCTCAGCACCTCAACCGCCACGTCCGGGGAGGCCAGATCCTCCGCGAGGTGCGCGTACGGGTACAGGACGATCCGATCCACCTTCAGCTCGCCGGCGACGTCCTCCACCTCCCGCACGGCCGCCTCGGCGACGGCCTCCGGATCCTCCTCGTCGACCTCCTGCACCGCCGCGAACACGACCAGGCAGTCCTCCACCTCCGCCTCCTTCGTCGGTGGCTCCTCCTCCGCGATCCCGGTCCTCTGACGCGCCTCAAACGCCATCTCGTCCGCGTGAATGAGCAGCATCCTCACCCGGCGAGCCCCGGGCCGGGCCCCCGGCCCCGGCTGATAGCATCATCGGCCCCGGACGCAGGGAGGAAACGCCAACGTTCACGAACGGCCCCCGACGGGCGCGCCCACTTAAAACCGTTCCACTCCGGTCGAACGCGATCCACGCTTAACCGGAGCGCTGGACGCATCCCCGGGGGGTCAACCCATGTCCAGAGAGCCAGGCGAGCCTGCCCGTGATGAGGAGGAGAAGGGCCTCATCGCCGTGAGGTACGCCCGGGAGATGCTGGGGGACGAGTACGCGGACCTCGTGGAGGAGATGCACAAGCTCGTCTGGAGGGAGTCCCCGCTAGACCCCAAAACGACGCACCTGATCGCGCTCGCCCTGGCCGCGGCGGCCGGGGACGACCGCCGGGTGGAGCTGATCGCCGAGACGGCCAGGAACGTCGCGGACGTAACGGACGAGGAGATCGCCGCCACGCTGGCCCTCGTGGCGTGGGTGGAGGGCGTGTCCAAGTCCACTAGGGCCTGGGGCGTTCTCCGCCGCTAGCGGGCTCCGCCACGAACACGCACCGACCCGCCCCCTCACCGCAGCACTTCACCTCCCGGGCGCGGTACCGCTCACCCCGAAGCTCCGACAGGAACCCGGCGATGATCCCGGCCTCCAGGGGGCACGCGGGACCGTACGGCAGGTCCGAGCACTCGCGGCACCCCTTGATCTCCACGATCACCCGATCCCCGTCCTCACGCACCCTCACGTCGTCCGCTATGGGCTGCAGGTACTCCTCCAACCTCCCCTCGTCCCCACCCTTCCGGGCCAGCCGGCGGCCGATCTCCCGCCCGATCTCGTACAGGATCTCCTGAGCGTCGACGCCCAGCGACTCGATCACCGACCGGTAGGCGGCCGAGATCGCGAGCAGGATCGAGTCCTTCGGGTCCCTCCCACGCTCCAGCGCCTTGGTCACGTAATCCACGGCATCCTCCAGTCGAGGCCCCGACACGGTGACCGGGCGACCGGTCAGCCCGTAGTAGCGTCGCGGCCTCGGTACGCCCCCTTCCTCCCGAACGACGCGGACCAGCCCGGCCCGCTCCAGCTCCTTCAGGTGGTGATGCACCGTCGACTTGGACATGCCCAGCTCTCGGGCCAGATCGGACAGCGTCATCGGTCCACGCTCCCGGAGCAGCTTCAGGA
>JBDOKE010000003.1:0-5830 GCA_039833815.1 Methanobacteriota archaeon
GCGGTTCAAGGAGGTGGATCGGTTGCGGGCGTTGGCGGAGGAGTTGTCGCGGTTTGGGGTGGAGGTGCGGGAGGGGCGGGATTGGTTGGAGGTGCGGGGTGGTGAGCCGGTGGGGGCGCGGGTGAGCTCGCGGGGTGACCATCGGATGGCGATGGCGTTGGCGGTGGTGGGGGCGTTCGCGCGGGGGGAGACGGTGATTGAGGGGGCGGAGGCGGTGTCGGTGTCGTACCCGGGGTTCTGGGAGGATTTGGCGTCGGTGGGGGTGCGGGTGCGGTCGGTGTGAGCCGGTCGTGTGGGTATTTAGGTGCGGGGTGCGGTGCGTGGGGTGGGGTGCTCGTTGAACACGTTGGGTCGGTGGTTTCGGGTGACGACGTGGGGCGAGTCGCACGGTCGGGCGCTGGGCGCGGTGGTGGATGGGTGTCCGGCGGGGCTGCCGCTCTCGGAGGAGGATGTGCAGCGGGAGTTGGATCGGCGGCGTCCGGGGCAGTCCGCGGTCTCGACGCCGCGGTCGGAGCGGGATCGGGTGGAGTTCCTGTCGGGGGTGTACGAGGGTCGGACGCTCGGGACGCCGATTAGCATGGTGGTGTGGAATGAGGACGTGGACTCGTCCAAGTACGAGCCGATCAAGACGCGGCCGCGGCCGGGGCACGCGGATCTGACGTATCGGTGGAAGTACGGGCACGTGGATTGGCGGGGTGGTGGTCGGGCGTCGGGGCGGACGACGGTGGGGGTGGTGATGGGTGGGGCGGTGGCGCGGAAGTTGCTGCGGGAGGCGCCGTTGGAGGAGCCGTTGGGGATCGAGATCGCGGGTCACGTGGTGCGGGTGGGTTCGGTGGAGGTGGGTGGGGTGGGGGAGCTCTCCGCGTCGGAGATTCGGCGGCGGGCGGAGTCGAATCCGGTGCGGTGCGTGGACGGGTCGGTGGCGGAGGAGATGGTGGGGGAGATCGAGCGGGCGCGGGAGGAGGGTGACTCGGTGGGTGGGACGGTGGAGGTGGTGGCGGAGAACGTGCCGCCGGGGCTGGGTGACCCGGTGTTCGGGCGGTTGGATGGGGAGTTGGCGGGGGCGTTGATGAGCATTCCGGCGGTGAAGGCGGTGGAGGTGGGGTCGGGGGTGGAGTGCGCGCGGATGCGGGGTTCGGAGCACAATGATCCGATCGTGTGGCGGGAGGGGCGTCCGGTGGTGGAGGGTGGGCGGTGCGGTGGGGTGTTGGGTGGGATCTCGTGCGGGGGTCGGTTGGTGGTGCGGGTGCACGTGAAGCCGACGCCGTCGGTGTCGGTGCCGCAGCGGACGGTGGATTTGGCGTCGGGGGAGGAGGTGGAGTTGTCGGTGGAGGGGCGGCACGATCCGTGCATCTGTCCGCGGGTGGTGCCGGTGGCGGAGGCGGTGGTGGCGATCGTGCTGGCGGATGCGGTGCTGCGGGCGGGGTACGTGAATCCGGACAGCGTGGAGCTGCCGGCGGCGTCGGTGGAGGATCGGTGGGAGGTGCTGCGGCGGAACCTGCCGTCCGGGGAGTAGGCGTCGGGTCCGGACCGGCTCATTCAAAAGCGGTGGTGTTGGCGGGGTGGGCAGGCCTCAACCCGTGAGTCGGTGCGGGGGGCTTGGGATGGAGAAGCTGGTGCTGCTGCCGGGTCCGGTGATGGTGCACGAGGACGTGCTGCTGCGGTCGGCGAAGCAGGTGATGAATCATCGGAGCGAGGAGTTCGAGGAGATCCTGAGGGAGTGTCTGGAGCTGGCCAGGTACGTGTTCCAGACGGAGGGTGAGGTGGCGATCATCACGGGCTCGGGCACGGCGGGGATGGAGGCGGCGGTGTACAGTCTGGTGGAGCCGGGTGAGGAGGTCGTGGCGGTGGTGAACGGGAAGTTCGGGGAGCGGTTCGCGGACATCGCGGAGCGGCGGGGTGCGGAGGTGATTCGGGTGGAGTTTGAGTGGGGTGAGGCGGCGGATCCGGAGCGGGTGGGTGAGGCGTTGGCGGACTCGGACGCGGAGGTCGTGACGATGGTGCACTGCGAGACGTCGACGACGGTGCTGAACCCGGTGGAGGAGGTGGCGCGGGTCTGCCGGGAGTACGACGCGGTCTTCGTGGTGGATGCGATCTCGTCGCTGGGTGGTGTGGAGTTCCGCATGGACGACTGGGGTGTGGACGTGTGCGTGACGGGGTCGCAGAAGGTGCTGGGCTGCCCGCCGGGGCTGGCGCTGGTGGCGGTGAGCGAGCGGGCGCTGGAGCGGATGGAGGGGCGGGAGTCGGGCAGTTACTACCTGGACCTGCCGAAGTACCTGCGGTTCCTGCGGGAGGATCCGATGCAGACGCCGTACACGCCGGCGGTGAACGCGTGCTACGCGCTGCGGGAGGCGCTGCGGCGGTTGCGGGAGGAGGGTCTGGAGAACCGGTGGGAGCGGTGTCGGGAGCTGCAGCGGGTGGCGCGAGAGGGGATCAGGGCGCTGGGGTTGGAGCTGTTCGTGGAGGACGATGAGGTCGCCTCGCCGACGGTGACGGGGATCGTGTACCCGGAGGGGGTGGAGGACAGGGAGTTCCGGGGGCTGTTGCGGGACAAGTACGACGTGGTGGTGGCGGGCGGTCAGGACCATTTGGCGGGTAAGATCTTCCGGATCGGTCACATGGGGGAGGTGCGGGTGCGGGATATGGTGACGGCGGTGACGTGCGTGGGGCTGGCCATGCGGGAGCTGGGCGTGGATGTGGACGTGGGGGCGGCGGCGGAGGCGATGGCGGACGCGGTGGGTTAGCGGAGCTCGCGGAGGGCCCAGCGCTCGGTGCCCGTCCCCACCCGGATCGCCCTCACGGCGTCGATGACGTTGCCGTTCAGGATCATGGTGACGGAGAAGAGGACGGTGCCGGGGAGGACCTCGGCGGGGGCGCCGCGGGGGACGGGGCGGGCGCCGGCGCCCTGGCCCGCGCCGATGAGGGCGCCGGCGGTGGGTCCGACCTGGCTGAGGTGGTCGGTGGTGGCGAGGAGGACGGGGTCGTCCGTGTCGGGGCCGACGTAGCCCACGCCGGGGATCTCCGTGGGCTCGCGGATGGGCCCGCCGCCCACGTCGTAGCACAGGTTCTCGATCGCGCGCCGGCACACCTCGGCGACCTCGTCCACGCGGTTCTCCGCGGCGTAGGTGTCGAAGAGGGCGACGATGAGGTCCTGGTACTCGGACTCGGGGCACTTGGCCTCGGCGTAGGAGGGGCCCTCCCCGGCCGTTTCGGGCTCCTCCGAAATTCCCATAACGTCCCCGCCGCCGTACCTACCCAGCATCTCCACGACAGCGGCGTTGAGCTCCTCGACCACGTCCCGCTCCGCCACGTACACGATCGCCAGGTCGTCCCCGCAGAGCGGTCCCAGAACGAGGTGGAGCACGCCCTCGCGGTACCGGGCGCGCAGTTCGCGCAGGTCTCGCTCGATCCTTCTCCGCAGCGGGTCGGGCACGCGGACGTCGCTCTCGGACACGTCGGCCGAGATCGCGACGGCCCGCAGGCTCATGGCGGCCCCCTCCCCCGGGGGGAGGGCCGTGGTCACGGTGGTCGAGGAGGACGCGAGCGCCGTGGATCGAGTCGTGAACGCGCTGCGCGCGGGGAAGCTCGTCGCCCTGCCCTGCGACACGGTCTACTCGCTCAGCTGCGACGCGACCGACCCCGAGGCCGTGGAGCGCGTGTTCGAGGTCAAGCGTCGGCCCCGGGACAAGCCCGTGAGCGTGGCCGTGCACTCGACGGATGCCGCGCTGAGGCTGCTTAAGCCCGTACCGGGGCTCCGGAGGGTCCTGGAGACCCTCACCCCGGGCCCGGTGACCATCGTCGCCCCGGTCCGGCCCGGGGCCGTGGCGGAGCAGGTGACGGCCGGCCGGGACCGGCTGGGCGTGCGGATTCCGGACCACCCCTTCTTCCTCCGGGTCGTTCGCCGGTTCGGGCGGCCCGTGGTGACCACGTCCGCGAACCGCTCGGGCCGGCCGGCCCCCGTGAGCGCGGACGAGGTGATCGAGCAGCTGCGGGGCGGGGTCGACCTCGTGGTGGACGGGGAGTGCCCGATCGGGGAGCCGTCAACGGTCGTTGAACTTCAACCGGATGGGGAGATCAAGATACTCCGCGAGGGCCCCCTGTCCCGGGACGAGGTGCTGCGGGCCCTGAGGGGGGAGGTTCCGAGTGTCGGAGAAGGGTGAGGGACTGAAGGCGTTCCTCAACGGCTTCAGGGAGGCGGTGCTCGACGTTACCGGAGGGGAGGGCGTGCTCGTCTACTCCGGGTGCGCCGGCACGTGCACACCCTTCGCCGAGCTCCTCGCCTTCACGCTCCGCGAGACGGACCTCGAGCAGTACTACTCCATCGATCTGAGCCGAGAGTTCCGTCGGATGGAGCTGCGGGAGCACGGGTTCACGGTCACGGGGGAGACCGAGCGGCTGGACAGGGCGGACGCGATCGTGCTGCTCGGTGGCCTGGCCATGCCGATCTCCGACGTCACGGTCGAGGACGCGCGCGAGTTCGTGGAGGAGCTGGGCGACCCGCCCGTCATCGGCGTCTGCTTCATGAACATGTTCGAGCGGGCGGGCTGGACGGAGGAGCTGGACTTCCACGTCGTTATCGACGGGTACCTGGAGGTCACCGTGGAGTAGGGGGACGCCGCGGATCGGCGTGCCCAAGCGGACGGTCCGGGTGCGCGTGACCGAGGAGTACGGGCTCCGGTTCCGGCCCTGGGCCCTGGGGGACGCGGACGCGGTCGCCGACGTGCTGTACCGGGAGCTCTACCCGCTCGAGCTCCTGGAGGACGCGCGCGAGGTCGTGGACGCCGGCGCGCACGTGGGGGCCTTCACCGTCCTGGCCGCGGCCCGGGGCGCGCGCCGGGTCCTCGCCCTGGAGCCCCACCCCGAGAACGCGGAGCTGCTGCGGCGGAACGTGGAGGAGAACGGGATCAGCGCGGAGGTGATCGAGGCGGCCGCCTACGACCGCGAGGACGAGGTGCGGATGTACGTGGCCCCCTCCACCGTCGCGCACTCCGTCGAGATGGTCCGGTCCCGGGAGACGATCCGCGTCGGGACGGTGCGGATCGACGATCTTGACGCGCGCCCGGACCTGATCAAGCTGGACGTGGAGGGCGCGGAGGAGCGCGCCCTGCGCGGGGCCGAGCGGACCCTAGAGGAGCACGCGCCCCGGGTCGTCGTCTCCGCGTACCATTACCCGGGCCAGGAGGAGGATGTGCGACGATGGCTGGAGGATCGGAACTACCGCGCGGAGCTGCGGGTGAGGGAGGCGAGCCCGTACCGCAGTCCGACCCTGCGGGTGCCCGTGGTGCTCGGGGAGCCCCGCGCCTGATCGTGCTCCACGCCCGGGACTGCGATCCCCGGGCGTGCACGGCGCTGCGAGCGCATCGGATGGGTCTCGTCGAGCTCGTGCGGAGGCCCAGCGACGTCCCGCCCGGTGCCGTCGTCCTCGACCCGACCGTAGAGCGCGCGCTCTCCCGGGAGGATCGTGAGGCGGCCGTGCGCCGGGGCCTCGTGGCCGTGGACTGCTCCTGGAAGCGCGTGGAGCGGTGCTTCCGCCCGCTCCGCGAGCGGTGCGTGCCCCGCATCCTACCCTACCTCGTCGCCGCAAACCCCGTGAACTACGGGAAGCCCTGCCGGCTCAGCACCGTGGAGGCCCTGGCCGCCGCCCTTTACATCCTCGGCTTCCGGCGCGAGGCGGAGGGGCTCCTCTCCCGGTTCAAGTGGGGCCCCGCCTTCCTCGAGCTCAACCGGGAGCGGCTGGAGGCGTACCGGCGGGCCCGGAACAGCGCCGAGGTCGTGCGGGCGCAGGAGCGCTTCCTGCCGAAGGAGGCCCGGCGACAGGGTTAAAGTCGGG
>JBDOKE010000004.1:0-2658 GCA_039833815.1 Methanobacteriota archaeon
CCAGGTGCCCCGCGTGCGCCACGTTCGTGAACTTCCCGGACTCGATCACGAGGACGGCCGCCAGCGCGTACAGGACCGAGAAGAGCACCAGCGGCATGGGAATCAGAAAGAACATGATCACGCTCATCGGCCGCAGCATCGTCAGGCATCCCAGCAGCCCGAAGATCGCCGAGGAGGCGCCCACCACGGGCACGTACGGCGTCACCGCCACCTGCAGCAGCCCGCCCGCCACGCCCGAGGCGAAGTATAGCAGCAGGTACTCCGCCGGGGAGAGCAGCCGCTCGAGCTGCAGCCCGAAGGTGAGCAGCCCCAGCATGTTGAACAGCAGATGCACCGGCCCGGCGTGCAGGAACATGTAAGTGACCAGGCACGAGGGATGGTACGCCAGGTTCGCGGCGTACAGACCGTACGTCCACGCGATCTCCGGGCGCAGGACCCCATCCGGACCCACCGTCATCAAGTAGACCACCACGTTCGCCGCCAGCAGCAGGAGCGTGAGCGAGACCCCTCACCCCGCGGGGTCGTTACGTTGCGACGGGAGGAGGCGCTGGAGGCGCTCCGGGAGGCGGGTGTAGACGACCGGTACGTCACGGTGCTGGAGGGGGGCGTCGTCGCCCCCCTGAACCCGCGCCGGGCCAGGCTCACGGGGCGCCGGCGCGAGCGACTGGAGCGAGAGGGCCTCACGGTCGTCCGCTCCAGAGCGCTTGAGCGCGCCTCGGCCCGGGCCCACCGCACCATCACCCGGTATGAGCTTTTCGAACCCCGAGAGGAGGCGGCCGTCGGCTTCAGCGGTGGCAAGGACAGCCTCACCTGCCTCCTCGTGCTGGAACCCCTCACCCGACGCCTCGGTCTGCGGCTCCACCCGATACTGGTCGACGTCAGGCTCCACGGACGGTGGCTGTGGGGCCGGGAGGGCCGCCGGCGCTGCGAGTCCCTCTGCCGCCGACTCGGCCTGCGGCTGGAGTACGTCCGACCCCGCGAGGACGTGGGCGAGCTGGCCGAGGAGCACGGCGAGTCCCCATGCCTAATCTGCTCGCTGATCCGCCGACGCGAGCTCCGGGAGCGCTCGGAGAAGATCGTCCTCGCCCACACGCTGGACGACGCCGTGATCACCGCGCTCGCGACGGCGATCAAGGGGGAGGGGGTGAAGCTCCTCCCACCCAAGGAGCGGCTTGAGGGGATGACGTCCAGGTACGTCGACTACGAGTTCCCGCCCACGACCTTGGTGCGACCGCTCGCACGGGTCCCGGAGGACTGGACCACCCGGGCACCCAGGGACGTGGGGCTCGAACCGTTCGACGCGGACTGCCCCTACTCCCGACCCTACGCCACGACCCTGCGAGGCCGGGTCGCTCACGGTTTAGAGTGGCTGCGCCTGGAGCTGTCCTTAGACCGGGTGGAGCTGCTGGACCGACTCTGGCGCTCGCTGCGAAAGGACTGCGAGCGCCAGGCCCAGCAGGACGACCGGTAGGGCCGCACCGGGGAGCGTCGCGGAACTCTTCGGCCCCGGGCTCCCCCCGAACGACACCGAGAGCGTGAGCGTGCGCTCGATCGGGACCTCCACCACGCCACCGGACGACACGTGGGCCAGGATCCCATCGAACGTCACCGAGAACCCGTCCCCGGGACGGAACGCCGGCTGCCCGTTGACCAGCTCACTCAGCTTGAGCAGCACGATCGCCTCGCCCCCCTTCACGTCCACGAGCAGCGCCTCCAACCTCGCGCTCCCGGCGGTCACGCTCTGCGAGTTCCCGGGCTGAAGGTTCAGGTCGAAGCTGCCCTGACCGACCGTGGACGAGTCGTCGTTGACGGCGTGCGTGGCGGTGAACGAGCCCTTCAGCTCGACCGAGGTCGTGTCGTCCGGGACCGGGAGGAACAGCAGCACCCGGGCGTCCGAGGCCAGGATCGGCACGGCCTGATCCAGGCGCTGATCCTTGAAGTACGCGGGGTTGCCACCCCCATCCACCCCCCTGACGGCACCATCCTCCTCCACCCAGATCTCAACCACCGACGACTGAAACCGGCAGAGCGGCGGCATCCTCACCGTGATCGAGCGCTCGCCCGGGATCCACACGGAAGTGACGAAGAGCGGTTCCACCTCCAACCACGCGGTCACGCCGCTACCCACGCTAACGCCCTCGACGTGGATCCCGTTCGAACCCACGGTCACGGTCACGCTGACGTCCGCGTAGTCACCGTTGGCGTCGTTCGCGTCCGCGCGGAGCTCCAGCCTGACGGGCGGCGTGAACTCCTTCGAGTACGGGAGATTCGTGGCGGGGCTCGGTGGGGTGCCGGTGAACAGGACCACGTCCCAGGTGCCGTCCGCACCCTCGTCCACCCGGGACACGATCATCGGGGCGGGCGCGGTCGCGCCCCTCTGATCGATCACCCCCACGTACAGGAGGTAGGTGCCCACGCCGGTAACGACGGCGAGCGTGGAATCGTAGCTCGGCTGCTTCCCGTACGCGTCCAGGTACCGGGGAACGGACTGATCGGAGACCACCGAGACTCGAACCTTCTTCATCTCAACCCGGCCGGCCAGTGCGGGGGTGACCAGCAGGGCGAGCGCGACCAGCAGCGCCGTAAGCCTCCAGAGCAACCCGAACCCTCCCCAAAAACGTAACGGGAAATACAACGATGTTCCGGTTGGAAACGTGA
>JBDOKE010000005.1:0-6685 GCA_039833815.1 Methanobacteriota archaeon
GCTTCTCCCGCAGCTCGTCGAGCCGCTCGCGGGAGAAGCGGCAGAGCTCCTCCGTCAGCAGCGTCCGCACGGTCCGCCGGTTGGTTCGCTCCGCCAGCCGGAGCAGCTTGTGGGCGTCCAGGGAGTGTGGGTGGGGCTTGAGCACCCGGGGCGGTTCCGGGATCTCCTCCACTCGGGGCGTCCACCGGTGAACGCGGTCGCGCGGGTCGCGGAGCAGGAGCCGGGCGTGCGGGTTGGCGGCGTGGAGCCGCCGGAGGTACTCGCGGGGTCCCCGACGTCCGGACTCGAAGCGTACCTCCCCCACGGTGACCTCCACCAACGTCCCGCGCTCGGTGGCCGGTCGCCGCTCTCGGCGGAGCACGACGGGCTCGTTCTCGCTGGGATCGGGGTGTACCTCGAAGTAGTGGGCGGTCCTCCCGTCGGTGGAGGTGAGCACGCGCACGGGCTCTCCCGTGGTCATGTAGGCGTAGAGGGCGACCCCGGCCGCCCCGATGCCCTGCTGTCCCATGGACTGGAGGCCGTACACGGGGTCAAACTTGTCGCCGGCGAGGAACTTGCCGAAGACCGAGGGCACGCGCTCCGGCGGGATGCCCGGGCCGTTGTCCCGCACCCGCACTCGGTAGGTGTCCTCGCCCACCCGTCGGATGCGCACGCGGACGTCGGGTCGAATGCGGTGGAGGTGGCACGCGTCCATGGCGTTGGTGACCAGCTCGTGGACGACCATCACGAGGCTCTTGACGGGGCCGTCGAAGCCCAGCATCTCCCGGTTGCGCTCGAAGAACTCGGCCGGAGAGGCCTCGCGCCACCGGAGCCGCTCCATCCGGCTACCCCTGCAGGTCGCGGACGATCTCCTGCACGCGCTGACGCCAGTCCTCCACGCGCCGCACGGCCGTATCCTCGTCCCTAGCCTCCCCGAACACGCGGATCAGGGGCTCCGTGCCGGAGGGTCGGATGAGCACCCACCCATCCTCGTAAACCAGCTTCACCCCGTCGATGGTGATCACGTCCTCAACGTCCTCCCGCTCCTCCTCGACGAGGTCCTCCACCTTCTCCATCACGTGCGGCTTCAGCTCGTCGGGGCACTCAACGCCGGTCTTGTGCAGGTGGTACCTCGGGATCCGGGCCAGGAGGTCGTTCAGCGAGCCTTCCTCGGCGACGAGCTTGCAGATCAGCAGGGCGGTGATGATGCCGTTCCGGGAGAGGTGGAAGTCCGGGTAGATGATCCCGCCGTTCTCCTCCCCACCGAGCGCGGGATCGTCCGCGCGCTTGAGCTCCTCAACGACGACCGGCTCGCCCACCTTCGTCCAGATGACCTCGCCCCCGTGCTCCTCCGTCACCTCCTGCACGCACATGGACGAGCTGACGGGGGTTACGATCTGGCGCCCCTTACCCTCCTCCAGCGCCCACGCGCTGAGGAGGGCGAGGGAGTAGTCGCCGGGGACGAACTGACCGTCCCCGGTGATCAGGATGAGCCGGTCCGCGTCCCCGTCGTGCGCCATGCCGAAGTCGGCGTCGGAGGCGCGGACCATGCTCATGGTCTCTCGCAGGTTCTCCTCGGAGGGCTCCGGCTCGCGGCCCGGGAAGCGCCCGTCCGGGTGGGCGTTCACGCTGACGACCTCCACTCCCAGCTCCGAGAGCAGGCGCGGCGTGATCGTGGCTCCGGCCCCGTTGGCGGCGTCGACGACGACGCGAAGCCCCTCGCCGTCGAAGTCGCCGACGTAGTCCAGGACGGCGTCCGCGAAGCCGTTCAGGAGCTCGGGGGCGCGGGTCCGCTCGCCGACGGACCGCCAGTCCGCCCTCTTCCCGCCCTCCTCGAAGTAGATCCGCTCGACCTCCCGCTCCGCCTCCTTCGAGAGCCCGCACCCGTCGGGGCCCAGCAGCTTGATCCCGTTGAACTCGGGAGGGTTGTGCGAGGCCGTGACGACGGCGCCCGCGTCGAACCCCTCGGCCTCGACGAGGTACTGCACGGCCGGGGTGGGCGCGACGCCGACGTCGGTCACGTCGCAGCCCGCGGCCGTGAGCCCGGCGGCGAGCGCGTCCTTGAGCGTGTCCGTGCTCGTCCGCGTGTCGCCACCGATTAAGACTTCGGCGTCTCCCCCCAGGTACGTGCCGAAGGCGAGGCCCAGCCGTCGCGCGAGGTCCTCCGTCAGCTCCTCCCCGACCACGCCCCGGACGCCGAACGTGCCGAACAGCCGGCCCATCGGTCCTCCCCCGGGTGAGTGGGCGTTGAGGCCGATACTCGGGCTGCTGGAGAAGGTGCCGGGCGTCGACGACCCGGAGAGGTTCCTGAAGTTCTCACTGGTCGGACTTAGCGGCGTTTTCGTGAACTTAGGATTGCTGTGGTTCCTAACTGAAATCGTCGGCATATATTACCTAATCTCCAACGTAATCGCGGTTGAGGTATCCATAATATCAAATTTCGTGTTGAACGATTTGTGGACGTGGAGGGATCGGCGCGACCCTGGTTTGATCAACTTCCTGAAACGCCTCGCGTCCTTTAACGCGATCTGTGCGGGCGGGATGGTGATAAACACGTCCGTCCTATGGGTGCTGACCTCATTTCTCCATATTTACTATATGGTTTCGGCCCTGTTCGGGATCGCGGCGGCCACCCTGTGGAACTACTGGATGAACAACGTGATCACCTGGGGTGTCCTGCTTGAGCGAGCGGATGGTCAACGACGTTAAGAGGACGCCCGAGGCCCTCAGGGCCGTCCTGAGGGAGCGTCCGACGGGCCCGGACCTCACGGGGCACGAGTTCATCGTCACGACGGGGTCCGGCAGCAGCTACCACGTGGCTTACTACGCCTCGATGCTGCTCACCCGGGAGGCTCGGGTGGCCGCTGCCCACTACCCCGGGAAGATGGCCCCGTGGGTGGACGGGTCGGACGCGGTCATCGTATTCTCCATCTCCGGGGGCAAGGACTCCCACGAGGTGGCCCGGAGCTTCGAGCGCGCGAGGGTGCTGGCCGTCACGTGCGAGGAGGACTCCCCGCTGGCCCGCGTGGCCGACTCCGTCCTCGTGATCCCGGTAGAGCGGGAGGAGGGCTTCCTGAACACGCGGACCATCATCGCCGCGATGTACGCGTTTTGCGCCTACGTCTCCGAGATGGTCGGTCGAGACCTGGTGGATCCCGGGGTTCCGGAGAGCGTGGAGCGGGTCCTGGAGGACGGGCCGAACGAGGAGCTGGTCGAAGCGCTGCGCGCGTGCGAGAAGGTGTTCTTCGTGGGCGACGGGTACCTGCACGTCGCCGCCAAGCAGGCCGCCCTCAAGGCCGTCGAGGTGGGGGACGCCAACGCCCTGGCCACCACGACCGACGAGCTCTTTCACGGTCGGTTCTTCGGGGACCACTCGCGCCGGTTGTACGTGTGCCTGAACGAGGGGAGTGCGGAGCTCATCGAGGAGCGCTCCGGGGGCGAGGCTTACGTCTTCGAGCCGGAGGAGGCGGTAAACGTTAAGGTCGAGCCGAATGACCCGAACGCGCCGATCGTGGCCCTACCCAGCCTGTACCTGGCGATCGACGCGGCGTACGGGCCGGTCAACACGTCCCGCGCCAAGGACTGGTGGGAGCACCTGTAGCCGGGGTCGCGACGTTGAACGTGGACGCGGTGGTCCTGGCCGGCGGGTTCGGCACCCGACTGAGGCCGCTCACGTGGGACACGCCTAAGCCCCTGGTCCCGATCCTCGGCCGACCGCTACTCGAGTGGGTGATCCGGGGACTGCCCGACAACGTCGTGCACGTGTACCTCGCCGCGGGTTTCAGCTCCGAGAAGTTGGAGCGGTACGTCGAGTGCAACCCGCTGCCGCGTCGGCTCCGGCTGAGGGTGGAACCCCGGCCCCTGGACACGGCGGGCGCGATCAAGTTCGCCTGCAGGGACTCGACCGCCGACGCGTTCGTGGTCTTCAACGGGGACGTCATCTCGTCCCTGAACGTGCGCGAGATGCTCAGGTTCCACCGGGAGCACGACGGCATTGCGACGGTTGCCCTGTACCCGGTGCCCGAGGATGAGGTCTCCCGGTTCGGCGTCGTGGAGCTGGACGAGGAGGGCCGAATCCGTCGCTTCGTCGAGAAGCCGGACCCGGAGGAGGCGCCGTCCAACCTGATCAACGCGGGCGCCTACGTCCTGGATCGGGAGGTGCTCGACTACATCCCCGAGGGTCGGCCCGTCTCCATCGAGCGTGAGATCTTCCCACGGCTGGCCGAGGAGGGGCTCCTGTACGGGTTCCGGTTCGAGGGGTACTGGATCGACGTCGGACTCCCGGAGACGTACCTGGAGGCCCACCGGATGCTCATGGACCACGAGTGCTCGAATCGGGCGCTGGTTGGGGTCAGGTCGGACGGTGTGACCCTCCGGGAGCCCGTGGTGGTCGATCCGATGAGCGAGCTTCGGGACTCGACGATCGGTCCCTACGTGTACATCGGGGGACGGGTCCGAATCGGCGGATCCGTGATCGAGAACTCGGTCATCCTGGCGGACGCGCGCGTGGAGAACGCCGAGATCAGGGACTCGATCGTCGCGGAGCGGTGCCGGGTTCGGGACGCCGAGCTGGAGGGGTGCGTGCTCGGGCACGACGCCGAGGTGGATGGGTGCACGCTGAGGTCCGTCCGGGTGGCACCGGGCAAGGAGGCGAGGGAGGACCTGGAGGATCGGTGGGTGATCTAGGTGGGTGAGGACCGCGGTGAGACGGTCCTGTCCCTCGCGTACGTTTTCTTCCTGGTCGTCGTGCTCCCCGCCCTCCTGATCGTCCTGGTGGTCGCGCTGGCCCCGCTGCTGATCGCGCTGACGCTGATGATCGCCTTCGTGATCGTGTTCTCCCGGGTTCCGTGGACCCCACCGGAGTTCAGCCTCGCGTCGGAGGCCGCGCTGGTTGCCCTGTACGGATTGACCGGGGAAAGGACGCTGCTCGAGGCGGCCCGAGGACTGGCCGATCGACGGCGCGAGTCCCTGAAGACGGAGGTGGAGAAGGAGCTGGAGCAGGCCCTGGAGGAGGGCGACGTCCGACGCGCCCTGCGCCTCTACCTGCGCGAGCTTATGAGGACGTTCGCCGGGAGACCCGCGCATGCTGGATCCGAGGACGGTGGTGATCGTTAACACCGCGGTCACGAGCCTGCCGTTCGCGATCTCGCTGTACCTGGTGGTGCGCAGGCTGGGTGGCACGCTGGTTCAACTGTACTCGCTGGCCTACCTATCCCCGGTCCTGCTCCTGACGTACGGGATTTTCATCCCCGTGCCCGGTAACCTGTACGCGTACCTCACCGGGGTCCCGGTGCTGCTGACGTACGGGGTGGTGGACGCGGCGGTCCTGGTCTACGCCGTGGGGTCGGCGCTCGCGGTCGTGACCGCGGGCGTGGACCAGTGGGCGGACGTGCTTTACTCGGGCGCGCTGACCGCGGCGTGGATCGTGAGCGAGGTCCGGCGGCCGGGACCGCGGGGGTCGCTGGCCTTCGGCTCGGTGATCACGGCGGCGTCCAACGTCCTCGTGGCCCTGTACAAGTACCACGCGTGGCCCATCGTACCGCTGCCCTCGGTACTGCCGCAGTTCCTGGTGGCGGTGGGGGCGGCGGTGGGGTTGGAGGCGATGTCGTGGTGGATCCTCCTGAGGTTGAAGCGGCCGGCGGGTGGTCAGAGGCGGTAGGGCCAGCTGGCGCACCTCCACGCCAGGTCCTGGTAGGTCAGGTTGGGGACGACGACGGGCGCCCATCGTATTGAGACCGTCCCCCGGGACCGGATGACCCCCTGAGCTCCGTCGACCTCCAGGTGCTCGGACTCGGCCTTCACGGACACGATCTCCAGCGGTGCGGTGGCGCCGAGGAAGAGCAGTACCGAGGTCACCACGGGGACCCTGGACAGGGAGAGGATGGCCACGGAGCGGGCCTTGCCCTGGTACCCTCGGATCATCTTGCCACGAACGATCGTCACGGGGATCGGGTACGAGCTCCCTGACCAGGTGCGGGACCGGAGGAACACGATGGAGCACGGCCCGCTCACCCGGACCTCCGAGTAGCTTACCGAGACTCGAGGCGTGCCCCTGCAGACGATCGTGAACGGTGCCGATATCGGCCCCAGGTACACGTCCACCCGGCTTCCCCGGACCACCACACGATACCGGAGCAGGGTGTGTGGCACCGGCACCACCTCGTAGCCTCCTTGAAGGCGGACGGTCGTGTAGATGGTGGGGTCCCGGTACCACGCGAACACCGGGCGGGGACCCGGCTCCAGGTCCCTCTCGGTCACCGCCGGCAACCTTTTAACGCTCATAACCCTCACCGCGCCGGGAGCGCCCTCCGCCGTCGCGGCCGTCCACGCGTGAAGGTGCCCCTTAGCGAGCATGATCACGGCCAGCGCCACGACGGTCAAGGACCTTACGAGCAGGGGTGGGCGGACTTCGGTGGACACCGGTCGCACCCCCGTAAGTTCCGGCGTGAGGGGCGTGAAAATCGCGGCAGTGGGATTGGTCCTCGGGCTGTGGCTGACGGTGGTCTGGGCGTCGTCGGAGCCTCGGTACGTGCTCCGGGAGGGTAAGGTGGACTTTCCGTGGCTTCGTGACGCGCTCAGGGTGACGGAGCTTCCGGTGGTGGTGGGGCCGGCGACGGACGCGTGGGCGCCGTGGAGGGTTTCTCAGGCCTCGGAGATCCTCATTTGGGGGTGGCTGGTGGACGGTCCGGGCCGGCTCACGCTCGGT
>JBDOKE010000006.1:0-4620 GCA_039833815.1 Methanobacteriota archaeon
ACCTCCAGGATGGTCTTCACGCTGTCGATGATCGTGTACCCGAACACGTCCACGTCCCCGTGGTGCACCACCGGCTCCGCGCCGATCCGCTCGTAGACCTCCTCCAGCTTTCGCGGGTACGGGAACTCCCCGATCCCCACCAGGGTGGAGAGGACCTCCTCGGACAGCAGCGCGCTCTCCAGCGCGGAGAGGACTTGGCTACCCCGCTCCTCGTCGATCTTGATCAGCGCCTCCACGAACTTCCGGACGGTGTCCACCCGGGGCGAGCGCGTCTTACCCGTTTCGTACTCGCTGATAACCGAGGGCGAGACGCCCATCTTCCTCGCAACCTCGACCTGCGACGCGTGGAAGATTTTACGCCACTTCCGCATGACCTCTCCGGGACGTTCGGAGGCGGCGATGTCGCCCACGATCCGCTTTAACACCAGCTCCTTCGGCAAGTGGCGCACCTCCCCGGGTGATCCGGATGCTCGACGGAGGACTCACGGGCCTGCTATTATTGCTCATGATACTGCGGCGCCGGCGCGGGAAGGGGAGTCGGGAGTGGAAGGTAAGCGTCGTCATCCCCGCGTACAACGAGGAGAGGACCGTCGGCCGGGTCGTTCGGGCGGCCCGCAGGGTCCCGGTCGTGGACGAGGTGATCGTGGTTGACGACGGCAGCGAGGATCGCACGGCCGAGCGGGCCCGAGAGGCGGGTGCCCGGGTCGTCTCCCACCCGGAGAACCGGGGCAAGGGAGAGGCGATGAGGACGGGGCTCGAGCACTCCTCCGGCGACGTGATCGCCTTCGTCGACGCGGATATCGAGAACATCCGACCCGAGATGATCGAAAAGATGATTCGCCCCGTTCTGCGGGACGAGGCGGATCTGGTCAAGACCAAGTTCAGACGCAAGGCCGGCCGCGTGACCCTCCTCACCGCCAAGCCGCTGCTGCGGTTCTTCTTCCCCGAGGTGTCCGAGCTGGAGCAGCCGCTGAGCGGACAGATCTGCGCGAAGCGGGAGCTCCTGGAGCGCGTCGAGTTCGAGCCCGACTACGGCGTGGACATCGGGATTATCCTCGACGCCGTCGCGCTCGGGGCTCGGATCAAGGAGGTGGACATCGGGGAGATCAAGCACGAGATGCAGCCCCTGGAGCGACTCCATCGGATGGCCCTCCAGGTCGTCCGCACGATCCTGGACCGAGCGCACCGGTACGGGCGCATCGTCCTCCGGTGGAACGTGGGCAAGGCGCTGAACCGGGTCAACCTCGGCCTCTCCCTGGTCGCCCTGGGCCTCGCCGCACTGTTCTACACGAACCTTCCGCTCCCCCTGGTCCTGTCGCTGGTGGTCCTGGGCCTGGGCGTGGCGTTCGCCTCGCTCGTCGACCTGGTTCGAGAGCTGCTGAGGGTCCAGCGACGTCGACGCACGCTGCGCCCATTCCTCCACATGCACGCCTCCGTGATCATGTCCCTCGCCGTGGTCGCCGTGCTCGTCGGCGCCATGCTCTCCTCCATCCAGGTCACCGGAAGCAAGGTCGAGGTGAACCCGCTGCCGCGCAAGGTGATCTGGGGGTACCGGGAGGTCAAGACCGAGGGGCCGTACCTCGTTCGGTACGGCAGGGGTGGCGACATCCTGCTGGGCGACAACGTGCTGCACGTTCTGAACCTGGAGCCCGGGGACCGGATCGTCTACCAGCGCTCCGAGTTCACCGTCAAGCGCGCCCCCAAGGGTAACCTGGTCGTCATCCCGCAGGGTCTGGCGAGGCAGCTGGGACTCAAACAGGGGAAGGCCACGGACTCGGAGCTCCGGCTGGCGTTCCGCAACCTGACCGTGAACCGGGAGCTGCGGGGTCAGGGCGTCACGGTGAAGATCTCCGCGGTCCTCTCCGCCACCGCGAACCCGGCCAAGGCCCTGGTGGTGAGCATCGACGGGCGCCCCGAGGTTCGGGTCCCCGTGGCCCCCCGGAACGGCCCGGTGTACGTGTACGTGTCCGGGTACGGACTCATCCGGCTGGAGCGGGAGCGCGTCCTGTACCTGTACGGGCACCAGGTCGACCTGAGGCTGGAGGACACCGGTGCGGAGACGCTGCTGCTGTCGCCCCCGGAGCCCACGCCGCTGGCCATCATCGAGCTCAAAACCCCGTCCCCTCGGGCCGTGGTCGGATGATCCGAGAGCTGTCCACGCTGTCCCCGAACCCGAGCGCCGGGGCCCGGGTCTGCCTCCTGTACCCGAACGAGTACCGGGGGATGGCCTCGAACCTGGGGTTCCACATCGTCTGCCGGCTGCTGAACGAGGACCCGGAGCTCTCCGTCGAGCGGTCGTACCTACCCACCGACGCGTACGAGCGGCTGGGCCCCGAGCGCCGGCTCGTCTCCCTGGAGACCGGCACCGAGCTGTCCCGGTTCGACGTCGTCTGCGTCTCCCTGCAGTTCGAGCTCGACTACCCGCACGTCCTGGAGTCGCTCATCATGGGCGGGATCCCACCGCTCCGCCGGGACCGCTCCGAGGGGGATCCGATCGTCATCGCCGGCGGGCCCTGCACCGTGAACCCGCTCCCCATGGAGCCCTTCATCGACGCGTTCTACGTGGGGGAGGCGGAGGCGACGTTTCGGGAGGGCGTGCGCCGGGTCGTGGAGGCGGGGTCCCGGCGTGAGGCGCTCGAGGAGCTGGCCGACGTCCCCGGGTTCTACGTGCCGGATTACTCGGAGGGGGCCGAGCGGGTAGGGCCCGACTCGCTGGAGGAGACGGACCCCCCTACCCTCGCGTTCGCCCCAGAGTCGCCCGAGCTGAGTGGGCTCCGGGCGTACCCGGTCGAGCTCAGCCGCGGCTGCCCCTACGCCTGCAGCTTCTGCCTCGGAGGGTACACGACCGGGGGATGGAGGTGCCGCCCGCTGGAGCACGTGGACCGGATCCTCCGGCACGCCCTGGACTCCCCGTACGAGCGCGTGGCGCTGATCTCCGCCTCTCCCGTTGCCCACCCGAGCTTTGAGGAGATCGTGGACCGGTGCCGGGAGCTGGGGTTGGAGCTCTCCCTCCCGTCGCTGCGCGTGACCGATCTGGATCCGGACCTGCTGCCGACGCTTAGGGCGGCGGGCGTCCGCACGCTGACCCTGGCCCCGGAGTCCGGGTCCGAGCGGATCAGGGAGTTCCTGAACAAGCCGATCGACGAGGACCACCTGCTGGAGCTGGTGGAGACGGCGGGCCGGCTGGGAATGCGCGTGCGCCTGTACCTGATCGTGGGGGTGCCCGGGTTTCCCGTGGAGGAGGACGTGCTCGAGTCCGCCCGCCTCGTCCGCGCATGCGCCGAGCGGGCGGAGGTAACCGTCAGCGTCAACCCGCTGATCCCGAAGGCGTTCACGCCGCTTCAGTACCACCCGATGCTGCCGGTGCGGGAGGTCAGAAGGCGCCACCGGATGTTCGCCCGCGAGGTGAACGTCCGGGTCTCGATGGAGCGGCCCGAGCTGGCGCGCGCCCAGTCCCTGCTCTCTCGGGGAGATCGGGGCGCGGCCCGGGTGGTGGAGCGGGTGCTCTGGCGGGCCCGCAGCCCTCGGGCGTGGTCGCGGGCGATGCGCTCCGTGGAGGTTGGGATCGATCCCGAGCGGCCACCGAGCGGCCCGGAGGAGGTGCCGTACGACTTCATCCGTGCGGGGCCCGATCACGGGCGGCTGCACGCTCTGTACTCCCGGCTCGTCGGGCTCACTGAGCCCCTATGAGGTGGGTCACGAAGCCCACGATCCCGCCCACCCCGGCCATCTCCAGACCGCGTAGCAACAGCTTACCCCCTCGGTCCCCGCACAACCGCCCCAGGTACGTACCGAGCAGAAACAGGGTGGCGCCCGAGACGATCACGCACGGCACGATACCGGCCCGCGGATCCCCAACCGCGATCACGGTCAGGATGGGGATCATTGAGGCCGCGAAGCTGGAACCCCCGTGGGAGATCACGCTGGTGTAGATCCGAACCCGGGCCAGGTCGTGCACCCGGGTGCGCTCCAGCTCGCCGCGGTCCAGGACCATGCGGCGCTCCAGTCGTCGGATTTCACGCAGCTCCTCGATCTTCTCGCCCAGGTAGGAACCGAGGCCGTTCGACAGGGCCAGGGCGATGGCCACGCTCAGCCCGGAGGAGACGACGTCGTGCAGCGTGCCGCCGCGAACGGACGCGCTGAGCACGGCGCCCAGGCTGGCCAAGAGGCCGTCCATCGAGCCCAGCGCCACGTACCGACCCGTACTCAGGGCGCCCCGCAGCGCCTCCTTGAGCAGGTCGAGGCGCCGCAAACCCCACCACCGTTAGTCATCCTGCGGGGTCTTAACCTCCTCCACGATCCGAGAGCCGGCCACGACCTCGTCGATGCTGTGCACGACACCACCCATATCCTCGATCACTTCCTTTATCTCCTCGAAGTCCAGATCCGTGCCCTCCACGGTAACCTTTACGTTCTCCACGTCCCGGTCCACCTCGACCAGTACGATGTTCACGCCATCCACGCCCTCCAGCCTGGCGAGTGAACGGGCCAGCTCCGTCGTGTCCGGCTCGAGCGGCTTCATCACGTCCAGGACCAGCCGTCGGATCTTGCTCAACCCCCCACCCACCCCGGGGGCCCGTGATTGACCACTTGGCACCCTAGGCCCGGCCCCATCCCGGC
>JBDOKE010000007.1:0-2281 GCA_039833815.1 Methanobacteriota archaeon
TCAATCGAGGAAGGTGGTAAGAGGCTGGCGTTCTACGTCCTGGGCAGTGACGGTACGCTCTCCGGCCCCTACACCACCCTCGAAGTGGAAGAGGGCCGCCCCGTTGAAGTGGTGGTGAGCGGCCTCGAGCCCGGTAAGGAGGGCTCGCTGGAGGTCACCCTCAGGGACAGCTTCGGCGTTGAAGTCAGGAAGCGCGTCAAGTACGCTCTACCGCTGGTGATCGTGGAGCGGCTGGTTGTGGAGGAAGGGTCCCCTGCCAGAGTCCGGATCAAGCTCAAGGTTGAGCACGCGGTGGTCAGGAGGATCACCCCTGCGAGCCGTGGACTGCGGCACCGGCAAGGTTGTCGTCGAGCGAGTAATCGATGTTGAGCTGGCAGAGGGCGAGCACGAGCTCGAGTACCCGCTCGAGATCCCGAACAACGTCCCCCTCGCCGTGTTCGCCGTGGTCGAGTACGACCACGATACCACGCTGAGGAGCGAGAAGTTCCAGCCCGTACGAGCCCCAGCGGAGGCGTTCGTCACGGTCGTGCCCTCGACGACCGCGCCGAGGGTCACGCCCGACGTTGAGGCTCCGAGGAGAGTTCAGGTGGGGACGCCCGTAGCTATCATCGTGCGCGCCCGGCTGGGTCGGATCCCGCTGTCAGCGGGAGAGGTTCGGGTGGTAACCGAAGACGGGAAGGTCTTGACCAAGGCTGCCGTCTCAGCCGGCGAGGCGAGGGTGGTCATCCTACCTACTCACGCGGGCGATCTCAGGCTCCACATCGCGTACTACCTGGGTTCGAGGAAGCTGGCCGAGAGAGAACTTGTTCTCCACGTCTCGAGCGAGTTCTCCGGGTTCACCGCCGACATCGTACAGCCGGGTAACCTCGGCCCGCTAGGCTACGACCTGCATGGCTCGTACGTCCCTGAGCGGAAGTACCCCGCAAAGGAAGAGCCCATGCTGTACGTCTACAGGACCTGGCGCGGCGAGTGCTACCCGTTCCTCATCCAGCCCGCGGACCGACCCAACGCCTTCCTGGCGAACGGGCTCGAAATCACGCTGCCCGAACCCGCGGACACCGTGTACGCCCTAGTCTTCCCAGTGCACGTCCGCTACCCGATCAAGCTCACGGTGGAAGACTCGAGCGGGAAGCGAGTGACCAAGAAGCTCTGGTGGCTCAACTGGGACTTCTACTGGTCCTCGGACTACAAGTGGAACGTTTACCATATCAAGCTCACAGCCCGGCGACTCGGCCTCAAGGACATCCTCAGGCTCAGGATCGATGCGCCGGCCGGTCTCCTGTGGGTCCTTGCAGTGACTTACCGCTCCGGCGACGCGTACAAGGCTCTAGTCGGACCAGGGAAGGTCGTCCTCCTCTACCGGGAGCCCAAGCCGGTCAAAGTGGACATCAAGGGCTGGCCCGCGGGCTCGGGCCACAGGGTGATCTGGAAGAGGGTCGGGGGCGAGTGGGTACCGTTCTACGTCCTGTCGTCAGGGGGCGAGCCCAGCGCACTCCCCGCGGACCACCTCTTCCTCCAGGTGCCCCGTGATGCCGAGCGGGCCTACATTCTGCTCTACGCGCAGGGAGACACGGTCGTCGAGTACAACCTCATAACGCTCGGCACCGCCGTCCCGCTGAAACTCCCATGGCGGTCGAGCGTGCCACGCTCTAGCGACTTCGAGCACCTCACGGTCATCGAGATTCCCTGCAAGGCGGGGCTGACGGCGCAGCTTCGAGGCCAGGCAATCCTCCTCAACGCCCCAGGCGCGTACGCCCTAGCGGTCACCTTCAAGCTGAAAGACAAGTACGAAGCGCGCGCACCCGACGGCAAGGTCATCATCCTCACAGGCAAGGACCACCCAACTTACCACAACGTGAACATCCTCCAGGAAGCCCTCGACTCGCAAGGGCACAAAATCCCACCCGAACTATGGCGCGAGGGTGTGGTTTACCACTGGCTTCCGGTGCCCGGGACGCTAGTCCACGTGCAAGTCCCGTTCTACCTCCTCCCGAAGGACGCCAAGAACGCGATCAAGGTTGACCGCGACTTGAAGATCCGACTGCCGAAGGGCACTAAGGCAGTCTACCTCCTCTACCTCGCCACCGACCAGCACGACGCGAAGAACCGCCCGATCAGCAAGTACCAGCTCGAGGTGACTCTGAACGACGGGAAGACCGTCCGAGCCGTCGTCCTACTACCCGACTACCGGGCGCTCACCCGCGACCCGAGCATGGCCATCCTCGCCACCACCTACGCGCGCACCAACCCCACGGGCCTGATCCTCATCACCCAACGCCCG
>JBDOKE010000008.1:0-1659 GCA_039833815.1 Methanobacteriota archaeon
TCGTCGAGGAGCGCCCGCCAGACCTCCCCGTACTCCTCCGGGGTGGCGAGGTGGAACTCGATCGGGTGGTGCTCCGGCAGGTCCAGCTCCCGCTCCAGCTCACGAATCAGGTCCACCCGGTCCTCCAGATCCTCCGGTACCTCCTCGGACACGATCAGCACGTCCAGGTCGCTCCCGGGCAGCGCCTCCCCCTTGACCGCGCTCCCGAACACGAACACGCGGGTCCCCTCGCCGAGAAGGCGCCGGGCGACCTCCGCGATCCGCCCACCCCACTCCCGCCACCGCGCCACGAACTCCCGGTAGTTCCGGCGGTTGATCCGGGCCTGACGGACTATTAAGTTCCGACGCATCCCCGGTGCCCGGGAGCCCGCGATGAGGAGGCTAAGGAAGAGGCTTTTGGAGCGCGCGGAGGGGTCGCTGGAGGCCGCGCGGTGGCTCCTGGAGCGAGGTGACACCGACCTGGCGCTGGTCCTGGCGGAGCAGGCTGCGCAGTTCAGAATCAAGGCCGCCCAGATCCTGCTCACGGGGGAGCACGCGCGGGGGCACGACCTGCGGGAGCTTCTCGGGGTTCTCCGGGACGTTACCGGGGACGAGCGCATCGACGAGTTCGTCCGCGAGCACGCGAAGGCGCTCGACGTGCTCGACGTGGCCTACACCGAGTGCCGATACGGTGCCTGGAAACCCTCTAAAGAGACCGTAGAGTGGGCCATCGAGACCACCGAGGAGCTCTTCGAGCTGCTCGAGCGTCTGGAGGAAGACCATGGACCGGAGTGACTCAACCCGCCCCCGACCAGGCACCGGTACTCCTCCTGAACCTGGTCTCCGAGTCACGTGACGTGCGAGCCTTCGCTCGACGCCGTTTCGTTATTTGATTACCTGTTTCCAGGGATTGAAAGCAGTTTTGGAACCCTCGTATACCGTTGCGATTCTACAATGAGACCGTTGCCGCCCCCTACCACTGCGATCGGTAGCCCGCCGAGTCAGATTCGACGAGCGCGTCGAGGCCGACGAGCCGTTCTAGGAGGGGGGCGAGCGTGGTGCAGATTAGGCGGTGTCGGTCCTCGGGATTGAGGTTCGCGCAGGGCGGAGGGAGGTCGACGCCGGAGCTGTAGGGCGCGTAAAGAGGTGCGGCGAGTGAATACGATGAAGTCAGCCAAAGGAGCCCCCGGATTGCGTCGAACGTACGAGGACAGCGAGTGAGAGCGCCTCAAGCAGCCGGAACCTCGGCTCGAACCAGTGCTCCCGGGCCGTTCACTGGAGTGTGTTAAGATCGTCCGGGGTAAGATCGTGTACGCCCAGCCGTACTTGGCGACGCTGGACTACCGGTCGATGGGTTACCCGTTGAAGGGCGTCCTGAGATTCAAGCTGGAGGACAACCGGGGTCGACGAACGAGAGAGCTGGGTGGGATAAAGCTGCCCGAAGGCTACCCGGCGCGCCCCGGCATGACCCGAACGCTCATTCCCCGTTCCTCACCGGCTGCGGTCGGTTAGAACCCCTCGTACTCGTCGAGGAGCGCCCGCCAGATCTCCCCGTACTCCTCCGGGGTGGCGAGGTGGAACTCGATCGGGTGGTGCTCCGGCAGGTCCAGCTCCCGCTCCAGCTCACGAATCAGGTCCACCCCGTCCTCCGGAACCCCCACGATCAGGTCGCACCGACGA
>JBDOKE010000009.1:0-2564 GCA_039833815.1 Methanobacteriota archaeon
GGTGACGGAGCTTCCGGTGGTGGTGGGGCCGGCGACGGACGCGTGGGCGCCGTGGAGGGTTTCTCAGGCCTCGGAGATCCTCATTTGGGGGTGGCTGGTGGACGGTCCGGGCCGGCTCACGCTCGGTCCGTTCGTCTCCTCGCCGAGTGAAGGGTGGGCCCGGCTGCTGAAGGTGTCGGAGGACGCGAGGGTGTCGTGGTACGGGATGGAGGCCTCCAGGTGCGAGCTGCTTCTCAAGGGGTTTCCGGTGCTGACGGGTCGGTGGCTCGTTCTCCTGTGCCCGAGCGGCCCGGTGGTGGTGCGGGGTGACCGGGTCGAGGTGCGGCGCGCGTTCGGGGAGGTCTACCTGGTCCTCGAGCGCGGCTCGGTGATCGCCGTGCTGCCCGAGCGCGCGTTCAGGGGAGTTTACGTTTGGAGACCGAGGTTACGGTGGTGCTCATCGGGCTCGTGGTCCTGATGCTGGCGCCGATGGTCTGGGACTGCTGCACGGGCGCGGGCTCGCTGCCGACGGACCTCGACCTGGTCGTCCAGGCGGTGAAAGCGTACCTACTCGGCCGGTATGGGCCGTCGGCCGGGGACTGGGATCCGCACTCGTACCTGGGTCGGCCGCCCCTGGTCAACTACCCGGTGGTACCGTTCCTCCTCCCGGCGCTGTTGACCCACTACCTGGACCCGGCCCTGGCGTGCTCGGTGTCCGAGTACGTGTACCGGATGGTCCCGGTGCTGGTCTGGGTCGCACTCCGGCTGCTGGGGGTCGACTCCCCGGGCTCCCTCGGGGCCCTACTCGCCTACCTGCTCCTGTACCCGGTGTACCTGCTGCACAACGCGGCGTACGTGCGGGTCGCGACGACGCTGGCGTACTGCGCGTTCACCACGGCCGTGATCGTGTGGTACTCAAGGCTGAACGAAAGGTCTCGACTCCTAGCCTCCGCGTCGCTGCTCTACCTCTCGCTTCTGTCGAACTTCGTCTACACGATGCTGCCGACCGTCGCGCTGGCGCTCCTGGAGTCTCGAGCCTTCCTGGTGCCGGTGCTGGCCGCGTCCCCGGTGCTCTACGTCGCGTACGAGTTCGGGCGGCTGAGCTTCAGCAACGTGCCCGCCTCGTGTCACCTCATTTATCCGGTGTCGACGGCCATAGCGACGATGCACCTGCTGCTGCTCTTCGCGCTCACCGCCGCGACGGTGCTCGTCTCCCTGCTGGACTCGCGCCGAACGGCGGCGCACCTGGGCTCCGCGGCCTGCCTGGCGACGCTCGCGGGCCTGTGCATGACCTCACCCGGGGCGGGGAAGCTCCTGGTGGGATCGTTGAAGACGCTCACGCAGCTGGACCTGCAGCGGTTGCCCATCGTCCCATCCCTAACCCTGACGGTCGGGATCGCTCGGGTCGGCCGGCGATCGCTGCCGCCGGCGTGGGCACTGCTAGGGGTCCCGCTGGTCGGGATCGTGACGCTCGGGTCGATCATGCTACCGTGGACGCACCTATCGAGCCTCCTGACGGGACGCTGCGATGGACACGCGCACCGGGACCTGATCGCCGGCACGGTCGACTCCATCTTCCCGTGGAGGCAGGGACGGCTGGGCTTCTCGCTGGCCGGGGCGTTCCACCAGGGTTCCTCGGAACCGGTGATCAGGGTGCTAACGGCCGCGTACTACCCGCTGGGCATCGGGGCCAGCGGGTACAGCGATTACGTCCATCGGCCCGGGGCCAACCAGCCCTTCGACCTGGAGACGGCTCGGAAGGTGCTGACCCTGCTGCCCGCCGGGAGGCTGGAGATCTCGTCCAGTCCCGTCGGCGTAAACGGGCCGTGGGACGTGATGCGACCGCCACGGGCGCGGTCCGAGGTGCGGCTCAGGGACGCGCTCCCGATCGACCGAGTTCGGGCGCTCTACGTGGGGTCCTTCACGGACTACAGCTACCTGTGGCTGAACGTGGTGCGGCACGCGCCCGTCGGGGGCTTCCCCGTGATCCCGTGCCTGCGCCCCCGGGATCTCCTCCACCGTCAGCAGCTGGACGCATCCCGGTACTGGACGGGCGACGTGCTGATCGTGGATCCGGAGGCCGCCGGGTACCCGGGCCTGGCTCGACTGGTAAAGAGGGCCCGGGTCGTCATCGTCGTCTACTCCTCACCGGCGCTGGACGGATCGGGCCCTGAGCGGATCGTCCGGCTCGTGCGTCGGTACGGCAAGCGGCCCCTCGTGGTGGGCCCGGTGCATCATCCCCTACCGGGGCGGGTGCTGCGGCCCCTCATGGTGTCGATCGTCCGGTGGTCGGAGGCTCGGAAGGAGCGCGCCGTTCGGCTGGTCTCAAACGATCGGATGGTGGTGACCGGGGTGCGGACCAGGCTGGCCCTGATCCCGTGGGGGTGGGCCCCGTTCTGGGCGGTGAACGGGCGGGAGGGGGAGGCGTGTCCCGCCGGACCGTACATGCTGGTCAGGTTGAGGGGTGGGGCCGCCAGGCTTCACTACGTGGGTTGGGAGCGGCATCAGCGGCCGGCCTACGCGTGCTCCGTTCTCCTCTTCCTCGCCGGGATCGCGGCGGTGACGCCCACCAGGGTGAGGAGGAG
>JBDOKE010000010.1:0-2373 GCA_039833815.1 Methanobacteriota archaeon
CAGCTCCCCCTCGAACCGCAGGAAGGCCACGTGCGTCGGCCCCTCCACCGCCCCACCGCTCGCGTAGTCCGCGGTGAACGGCGTCGTGTCCTCACCCGTCCTGGGCACCGACGCGTGAGTGACCTGAGCCCGCCCAACCGCGGGTCTGACGCCGTCATCGCCGAACAGCCTGCTCAACTTCTTCTTCATCGTCGTAGGTTCCACGGCCTCCACGCACAGGTCCAGGAACAGGGAGAGCGGCACGTGCTCCGGCTCGCGCGCGAGCTCGTGCGTCTCCGGTTTCACCCTCTCCCTACCCTCACCCTCCCCGTCCCCACGCCTCCCCTCCTTCTCAAATTCCCGAAGCACCTGCCCGTACCACTCCGGGTCCGAGAGCAGCCGGTGCAGGTGCTCGGGCACCGGGAGCAGCGGCTTGCCGTCCTCGCTCACCGGGAACGCGTCCGAGAGCTCCAGCCCCTCGATGAGCCCCTCCACGATCCCTCGCACGGTCCCGGGATCCTCGCCGTGACCGCGCAGCAGCTCCACCGTCGCGCCCAGGATCGCGCCGAAAAGGGTCTGCGCGGGCAGCGAGCACCGGGTGCGCTCCAGGACGTCGCCGGCCCGGTACCGGCCCATCGAGAGCTCCAGAACCACCTCCACGCCTCACTGACCCCACGGCAGCCTCCCGAGCACGTCGTCCAACCGCTCCATCCACTCCTCCGGACGCAGGTGGCCCCGGTCGGTGAGGTCCCAGGCCCGGACGACCACCTCGTAGCGCTCCGGCTCCCGCTCGTGCAGGTGGCTGACCTCCTCCTCTTCCACCGCCTCCAGGTCCTTCTCCGCCGGGAACTCCTCCCCGTCACCCGGGTTCAGGTACCAGCCCGTCGACCGGGCGCAGACCGCCGCGATCCGGAACTCCACCCGACCGTACCCGCGCGAGGTACTGTGCCCGATCCCCTGATCCTCCACGAGCTTCAGCGAGGCGAGGAGGTGCCGCAGGTCGGACTCCAGCTCCCGCTCGCTCTCCACCCGGTAGACGATCTCCAGCCCGAACCTCGAGTTCCGCAGCGCCCGCTCCATCTGCCGCGGGTTCGCCTCACCGGTCACCCGCTCGATCGCGTTCTCGTGCTTGACCTCCGTCGGCTCGCCAACCCGCTCGATCAGCTGGTTGACGGTGTACCGCGTCGGGTGCGCGTCCCGGAAGGCCACCCGCGCCTCCTTCTTCGTGTTCGCGGCCTCGCACTCGAACCTGTCCAGCTGGTGCCCCGCCGTGCCGTACAGCCGGCACACCGGGCAGGTGTCAAGCCCCTCCTCCAGCCACGGCGGCTTCCGGCTGAGCTCGCCCTTCTTCAGCGCCTCGGCGACGATCTCCGGTCGCACGAACCCGCACTCGTGCCGCTGGTTATGATGCCCACCGAAGAACGTGTCCTCGTCCACCCCGCACTCCTCCATCCACGCCAGCTCGAACAGCGCCCGGCACCGACCCTTCAGCGACGACCCCGGGACGTACGGGTACCCCGTCACCGGGTCCTTGATCACCGGGTTGTCCAGCCCACCGATCTCGATCTCCTCCTCCGACGTGCCGATCCGCGTGCCCGTCAGCAGCCGGATCTCACCCACCAGCACCAGCGTGCCCGCCACGCCCACCACGACCCGCCACCCCCTACCTCGCGCCCAGGAAGCGATGGAACGCGATGATCGACTCCATCAGGAAGTGGAGCGCCTCAACGGCGCGGCGCTTGACCTCGTCCTCCGCGTCACCCTCCACGATGCCCGTCGCCCGGCGCAGGGCCTCATCCAGCACCTCGTGCAGGCGCTCGAACGCTCGGCTGTCGGCACGACCTGCGGCGTAGGCCAGCGTCACCCGCGCCCGGCCCAGCCGAGCGATGACCTCATCCCAGTCCCCGCGCCCCTCCGCCGCCTCCCGCGCCGCGTCCCGGACCGCCGTGACCTCGGCGTAGATCTTCCGCAGCTGAGAGTGGGCGACGTCCAGCGCCAGGGCCGCCGCGTAGAACGCCAACTCCATCAGCCTCCCCTCGTCCGGACGCAGCCGGATCTTCTGCCGCTTGAACTCGCTCACCAGCTCCTCGAACCGCCGCTCCACCTCCTCCCTACGATCCCTATCCAACCGACCCGGCTTGTACAGGTACCTCTCCTTGAGCTCCGCCAGCTTCAGCTCCGAGCTCATTCTACTCACCCCGCCGCGCGATCAAGTGGGGGATGAGCGCGACGTCGATCAGCCCGAGCGGGTACGCGTCCGGATCCTCGCCCGGGCTGACGGGCAGGACCGAGAGCAACCGCCGCGTGAGCGCGCCGTCATCCTCCATCCGCCGGATCACGTACGCCACCCGCGACGCCGCCCCCACGTCCCCACGCGCCCGCCACAGGCCCACC
>JBDOKE010000011.1:0-4939 GCA_039833815.1 Methanobacteriota archaeon
CTCGCCCGAAAGGGACCCGTCGGGTACGCCCGTGACATCCCGGAGCCGGACAAGGTGGGGGAGCTCTGCAAGCGCGTCAACGACGACGTGGGGCGCGAGCTCTACCGCGAGCTCCGACGCATGCGGGTCGAAAAGCTCCCGGAGCTCCCGCGCGCCATCAAGTTCACCGGCGCGTGCTACACCGTCGGAATGCCCCCGGAGCTCATCGGCACCGGCCGCGGGCTCGCCGAGGTGGAGGAGCGCCTGGGCGAGGACGCCCTGGACGCCATCCTCTCCCGGCTGTACCCGATGCTCCAGCGGGACCTGCAGTTCGCCGTCGAGCACACCTTCCTGGAGACGGCCGGGGCCGTTCTCCCCACGACCGGCGTCTCCATGGTGAACGCGGACCTTGAGTACTGCGTCGAGTACCTGGACCTCGAGCCACCCTCCGACTTCGAGTACCAGAACCTGGTCCACACGCTAGAGCCCTACCTTCGGTACGTGGTCGCGGAGGGCGGCGTCGAGGAGGTCAACCCGTTCGTCCGTAACCTTCTCCTGGAGATGGGCCGCATGCGAGGCTCACTGGGCTGACGGCGGCTGGGACAGCACCACCGACGAGAACAGACCCCTCAGCGCGTCCACCTCATCACGACCCACCAGGCAGTGGTGGTTACCCCTGGGCTCGAACCCGCTCACCCTCACCTCCGCCTGCACCCGGCACTGATCCTCACGCCACGACGTCTCTACGACGTCAACCCGCCACACGTCCGGGTATCGGGCCAGCCCGAAGTCCCCCGGCCCAACGCACCCTCGCACCGCGTGAGGCGCGCCGGTCTCCAGGTGATCGCAGGGCTCCGACCCCTCCACCAGCTCCAACGGGCAGGCGCAGTGGGCCAGCCGCACCCGGTCACCCTCCCACTCCACCACGTTGGCCACGAACGGCTGCCTCCGACAGGCCAGCACGGTCAGCAGCGCGGTCGCGTCCCCCTCGCAGCAGTACCCGCCCCGGGCCGAGAAGTAGAGGCACGGAACCGCCCCGTACTCCTCGTACAGGCCGAAGCAGTCCCCCGTGATCACGACCGCTTTCTCCCGCTCGGCCAGCGCGTGCAGCCGCCCCGCCAACTCCAGGAACCCCTCGTCCAGCGAGCGAACGTCCACGCCCGCCGAAGAGAGCAGGCGCTTGACCTCCCGGGCTGCGGGCTTGACCTCATCGAGCCCATCCACGTCCACCGCGGTCACGTTCAGGTAGGGCAGCTCGGACGGCTCCTCGCTCCGGACCCACTCGCACTTACCTCCCAGCACGAGCACCCTCCTCTCAACGAGCCGCCGGAAGGCCTCGATGACGGCGCCACAATTCTCCACGCTCACCGGCGACAGGCCGACCTCCAACGCGGCGGCGAGGGAGTTGTGGCGGGGCCAGTACAGGGGCAGCAGGGCCGGGCACCGCTCCATCAACGCCTCCAGGACGTCCTCGGTCCCGCCGGTGGCGATCAGCACGACCGCCGGGTCCTCCGGCGCCCGCTCCGGGTCGGTGACCGCCTCGATCCGGCTCAGGCCAAGCCTCCTCAGACGGTCCCTAGCCCTTCGGATCGTGGCCTCGTCCGCCAGGTCGGAGGCCGCGACGACTCCCACGACCCTCAAGCCGTCTTGGCCCTCCGGTACTCGTTGAGCGTGACGAGGGTCAGCTCCTCCGGGTCGGTGATGTGGTACGAGCGGCCCCCGGTGATGCTGGCGATCTGCTCGATGAGCTGACGGCCCTCCCGGGGCAGCCGGACTCCGATCGTGGAGATGGTGACGCCCCGCCGGGCCGCCGCGATCGCCTCGGACACCGCCTTCGTCTCCGGGTCCGGCTCACCCTTCGTCGGGATCCCATCGGTCAGCAGGATCATGTGCCAGCCGCGGTCTCGCCCTCCACTCCGCTCGAACAGCCGCACGCCCACCCGAATAGCGTCCCCCACGTCGGTGGCGCCGCCCGGCTTCAGCGAGATCACCCGGGTGATGATCCGCTCCACGTCCGACGTGATGTCGGTGACCACCCGGGCCCGGGAGTTGAATTCGACGATTCCCACCCGGTCCCGATGCCGGAGGCTGAAGTGCGTGAGGGCGATGGCCGCCCGCTTGGCCGCGTCGATCCGGTCCCCCGCCATGCTCCCCGAGGTGTCGATCACGTACACCAGGTCAAGCCTCACCTCCTCCTCCCGATCGCGCGCCCGGAGGTCCTCCGGCAGCACCCGCCGACGACCCCTGCGAACCGACGTGCGGATGGACTTGCGCACGTCGATGGTGCTGTAGGGATCGCCCCGACGGTACTCCCGGGCGTACGCACGGTCCCCCGTCCCGTGCACGCTCAACCGCTTCGCCGCGTGCTGGCCGAACTCCCTGCCCTCGAACGCCTCCAGCTCTTCGACCAGCGCGGAAAAGGCCGCCAGCTCCTTCCCCTTCGTCGTGATGCTCACGCCGCCCTGATAGGAGGGTCGAATGAATCCCAGCTCCTCCAGCACCCCCAAACGCTCCCGGATCCGCTCCTCCAGGTCGTCGATGAACGCGTAATCGTGCTGCCGCCGCGCGATCTCCTCGTACCTGTACCCCGTGATGTCCTCGATGAACTCCCGACCGTACCGGCTCTTCACGTGGGCCGCGCTCGTAACCAGCGACTCCGCCAGCTGATCCGGGCGCAGGTACTCAATTCCCCGGTTCAGGAGACTCCTGAGCACCCGAGCCGAGAACACGTAGCGCTCGTCACCCTCAATGTACCGAAGCTGATCCCGCTTCGTGAGCCGGCGGAACCGCAGCCGTCCCCCCTCCCGTTCCACCTCCCCGGACCGATCGCGCTCACCGGCCCCGACCCGAGCACCGCCCCCTCCCACCGATACCGAGCCGCTCGTGGACTTCGAGCCCCTCCGACCGCCCGTTCCGCGCCTTCGTTCCCTTCCTTTACCCGCCCCCTTCCGTCGGACGCCCTCCCCCGAAGATCGCCCCCCGGCCGGCCTACCCCCCTTTCCCTCCTTTCCCTCGTCACCCTCGGCATCGAGACCCACCTGCTCGGGCCTAACGTCGTACTGCTCCTCCAGGAGCTCGCGGATGAGCTCCCGGATCACCTCCTCTTCCGTCTTGACGTGTTGGACCCGCGGGCTCAGCTTGATCCGCTTCCTCAGCACCGAGGGGGCCACCTGCACGACGTCCCGCAGCTCGACCCTCGACCGACCCTCGAGGACCGCGTGGGCCTGGGCCCGCTCGTACAGCCCGATCGTGGCCCGAACGCTCGCCGGCCGCTCGATCTCGTCGTGCTCCCGCGTGGCCCGAACGAGGTCCACGATGAACTCGAGCACGTGCTCCGGCACCTCGACGTCCAGGTCCTCGCCGCGCTCGAGAACGATCCGTCTCTCCACCTCCCGGGACCGCGGGTAGGTCATCTTCACGGTGTCGAACCGGTCCAGCAGGACCTCGGAGAGCTCCTCGGTGCCCGCGTACTCGTGCGGGTTCATCGTCGCGATCATGATGAAGTTGGCCGGGTAGTCCACCTCGTACCCCGCGATGGTGGCCCGCTGCTCCTCCAAGACCTGCAGGAGCGCGTTCTGCAGCTTCTCCGGGCACCGGTTGATCTCGTCGAAGAACACGACCCCTCGGTTGCCCCGCAGCAGCTTGCCGGGCGTGAAGGCGCGCGGGTCGGTGGGACCGTACTTCAGGGCCGCCACCGGATCAATGTCTCCCAGCAGGTCCTCCGCGGTGAGATCCGGGCTGCCCTGGATCCGCACGAACCGCTCCCGGCCCGGGATGACCTCGGTCTCCAGCTCCTCCCCGGACTTGGACCGGCAGAGCGGGCAGACGGGGTCCTCCGGGTGGCAGTGGAACGGGCAGCCCTTCACCGCCTCGGCCGGGGGCAGCAGGTCGGCGATGGCCCGGGCCAGCGTGGTCTTACCCACGCCCGGCGGTCCCTCGATGAGCACGTGCCGGCCCGCGATCAGCGCGGAGAGCACGTGCCGCTTCACCTCATCCTGACCCAGGATCTGGGGGATCGGATCCTCCCCTCGACCGAGCTTCTCGAGCACGACCTCGCGCAGCTCCTCGTGCACCTCCCGCACCGTCAACCGGGCTCACCACCTCCGGTCGGGCAGCGGTCTCGTACCGGGCACTCCTCGCATTTGGGTCGGGACCGACACACGTCCCGGCCGAACTGTATGAGGGCCAGGTGGGCTTTTCCTCGTTTACCCTCGGGAACCGCCGCGTGCACGGCCCGCTGCACCCTCTCGTAGTCCCTGGACTCGGTCAGTCCCAGCCGCCGGGTGATCCGGCGCACGTGCACGTCCACCGGGCACAGGTCGTGCCCGCCCGCGAACAGCAGCACCACGTCGGCGGTCTTGGGCCCCACCCCGGGCAGCTTCAGCAGCACCCTCCGGGCCTCCTCGACCGGGCGTTGGACCACCTCCTTCAGGTTCAGTTCGTCTTCCACGATCCGCTCACAGCAGGCCCTGATCCAGCGGGCCTTCTGCCGGTACAGCCCGGCCCCACGGAGGACCTCCTCGAGCTCGCTCAGGCTCGCTTGAACCACGTCCTCCGGCGTCCGAAACCGCTCGAAGAAGCGCTCGGACACGCGGTAGGTGAGTGTGTCTCGGGTCCGCTGCGAGATGATCGTCCGAACGAGTACCTTGAACGGATCTTCCCGACGTCGCAGCCGCTCCATGATGGGGTGATCCTCGTAGAGTCGGATGATCTCCATCACCGGGTTCACGGCGCCCCAGCCCGCGAAACTCCTTAATACTTGATAAGTGGTGCGTCGACCGGGCCCGACCCCAGGCCGCCGCCACCGGGGTGGTCCCCGGGCCGGACTTCAGATCCGGCGCGCCCCGAGACGGGGCGCGGGGTTCAATTCCCCGCGGCGGCCGCCCGTCAATCGTTACGTGACTCATAACGAACGCTCCGGGCCGGGGGAACCAGGGACCGCACGTCCTCCACGATCCGT
>JBDOKE010000012.1:0-7746 GCA_039833815.1 Methanobacteriota archaeon
GTCGCAGGTGGGCAACCCGCACGGGATGTCCGAGGAGGAGCTGATCGAGGTGGGGGAGGACCCGAGGGATCCGGGCGGGTACTTCATCATCAACGGGTCGGAGCGCGTGCTGATGTCGCTGGAGGACATCGCGCCGAACCGGCGGGTGAACGAGAAGATCCGGGAGCGGGGTGTGCTGGACGAGATCCGGTCCCGGGTGTACTCGCGGGGTGAGCGGTACCGCGGTCCGGTGGACGTGATCGATCGGAAGGGTCGGCTCGTGGTCGACATGCCGGCCGTGCACCGGCGGTACCCGGTGGTCATCCTGCTGCGGGCGCTGGGCTTGAGCGAGGAGGAGATCCTGGACGGGGTGGGGCGCGAGTTCGCGACGGTGATGGCCGAGCAGCTGCGGATCCTGGTGCGGGAGGAGATCGCGACGCAGGAGGACGCGCTGGAGTACATCGGGCGGCTGGCCGGGGCGGAGGACTCGCGGGAGGACCGGATCCAGCGCGGGAAGGAGGTGCTGGCGAAGTACTTCCTCCCGCACATCGCGGAGGTGGACGACCTGGACGACGAGGAGCGGTTGGAGCGGGTGTTCCGGCGGAAGGCGGAGGAGATCCTGCGGATGGTGCGGGAGGTGCTGGAGCTGAAGTACAAGCGGGTGAAGGTGAAGAGCATCCGGGACCGGGATCACTACGCGAACAAGCGGGTCAAGCTGGCGGGCGACCTGCTGTACGAGGCGTACGAGTACGCGTTCCAGCAGCTGGCGCGGGAGATGCGGTACCAGTTCGAGCGCGCGTACTCCCGGGGTCGGGAGCCGACGATCCGGTACATCGTCCGGCCGGATAAGGTCACGGACCACATCCGGAGCTGCATGGCGACGGGCACGTGGCGGACGGGTCACTACCGACCGCGCACGGGCGTCTCGCAGATTCTGGAGCGGCACACGTGGATGTCCACGATGTCGCACCTGCGGCGGATCCGGGCCGCCACGGAGCTGGGCGTGGGCAAGTGGTCGATCCCGAAGGAGGCGCGGTACCTGCACCCGACGCACCTGGGCCGGCTGTGCCCGAACGAGACGCCGGAGGGCGCGAACTGCGGTGCGATTAAGAACTTGGCCCTGTACGCGGAGGTAGTGCACGACGACGCGGACGAGGAGGAGGTGCTTGAGGTGCTCGAGGACCTGGGGCTGATCCGGGCCGACTGAGCGGGGGGCGTTCGGGATGGCCGAGTCGCGCGATCCGAACGCGGAGGCGGGTGACATCGAGAGCCGGGTGGACCGCGCGGTCGAGCGGGCGCTGGCGGGCGCGGAGGAGGAAGAGGAGCTCACCCCGGTGTACGTGAACGGGCGCCTGGTGGGCTACGTCGAGGACCCGGAGGCGTTCGTGGAGGAGGCGCGGCGGCTGCGGCGCGAGGGCGTGCTGGACCGGCGCGTCAACATCGCGTACCACGAGGACCTCAACGAGGTGCACGTGAACTGCGACCGGGGTCGGGTCGTCCGGCCGCTGCTGGTCGTGGAGGACGGGGAGGTCAAGCTCACGGAGGAGCACCTGGAGAAGCTGCGGAGGGGCGAGATCTCGTGGAAGGACCTGGAGGAGGAGGGCGTCATCGAGTTCCTGGACGCCGAGGAGGAGGAGAACGCGCTCATCGCTGAGTCGCTGGAGGAGTTCTACTCGAAGCCGAAGGAGGAGCGGCGGAAGTACACGCACGTGGAGCTGGACCCGGCCGCGATCTTCGGCACGTGCTGCAGCTGCATCCCGTGGCCGGAGTCGAACTCGGCGCCGCGTAACACGATGGGCACGAACATGACCCGGCAGGCCCTAGGCTTCTACGCCGCGAACCATCCGCTCCGCATGGAGTCGCGGGGTCACCTGCTGTTCTACCCGCACCGGCCCCTGGTGAAGACGCGGGGCACGGAGGCGTTCGACTACGACGAGCGGCCCGCCGGTCAGAACATGGTCGTGGCGGTGCTCACGTACGAGGGGTACAACATGGAGGACGCGATCATCATGAACGAGTCCGCGATCGAGCGGGGCCTCGCCCGCTCGTACTTCTTCAAGACGTTCGAGGACGAGCTTCGGACGTACCCGGGCGGGATGAAGGACAAGTTCTGCATCCCGGAGAAGGGCGTGCGCGGGTACCGGTCGAAGGAGGCGTACAAGCACCTGGGTGAGGACGGGCTGGCCGAGGTGGGGGAGAAGGTCGAGGGGAAGGCGGTGATCATCGGCAAGACGAGCCCGCCCCGCTTCCTGGAGGAGATGCGGCCGGAGGAGCTGCCGGCGGAGGAGCGGCGGGAGTCCTCGACGGCGATCCGGCACACGGACTCGGGCGTCGTGGACGCCGTGATCATCACGGAGACGAGCGACGGGCACAAGCTGGTGAAGGTGCGGATCCGGGACGAGCGAGTGCCGGAGCTGGGGGACAAGTTCTCGTCGCGGCACGGTCAGAAGGGCGTCATCGGGATGATCGTCCCGGAGGAGGACATGCCGTTCACGGAGGACGGGATCACGCCGGACCTGATCCTGAACCCGCACGCGCTGCCCTCGCGTGAGACGGTCGCGCACATCCTGGAGATGCTGGCGGGCAAGGCGGCGGCGCTGGCCGGGAAGCGCATCGACGGCTCGGCGTTCACGTCCCGACCGAAGGACAAGTACGAGGAGGTGAAGCAGCTGCTGAGGGAGCTGGGCTTCGAGCCGACGGGTAAGGAGGTCATGTACGACGGGCGCACGGGCCGGAAGCTCGAGGCCGAGATCTTCGTGGGCGTGTGCCTGTACCGGAAGCTGTACCACCTGGTCAAGGACAAGTGTCACGCGCGGTCGCGCGGCCCGGTGCAGGTGCTCACGCGGCAGCCGACGGAGGGTCGGGCGCGGGAGGGGGGCCTGCGATTCGGCGAGATGGAGCGGGACGACCTGGTGGCCTGGGGCGCGTCCATGTTCCTCAAGGAGCGGCTGCTGGACGAGTCCGATCGGTACGAGGCGTACGTGTGCCCGAACTGCGGCGAGCTGTGCTACGTGCACGCGGCCACGGGCAAGACGATCTGCCCGGTCTGCGGCGAGGTGCGGGCGGACAAGGTGGAGATGTCCTACGCGTTCAAGATCCTCCTGGACGAGCTCAAATCCTTCGGCATGGACACGATCCTCGAGGTCGGTCCCCTATCCCGGGAGGAGGAGCGGGAGGAGGGTGAGTAACCATGACCGCGGTCGCCGAGGAGCCGCACGTTCAAGATCCACCCAAGTACGTGCGGCGGATCCTGTTCGGCATCCTCCCGCCCGAGAAGATTCGGAAGATGTCCAAGGTGGAGGTGACCACGCCGGAGACGTACGACGAGGATGGGTACCCCATCGAGGGCGGCGTGATGGACACGCGGATGGGCGTGATCGACCCGGGCCTGCGGTGCCGAACGTGCGGCCAGCCGGCGGGTAAGTGCCCGGGCCACTTCGGTCACATCGAGCTGGCCCGTCCGGTCCTCCACCCTCGCTTCGCCGAGCGGATCAAGGAAGTGCTCCGGGCCACGTGCCCGGAGTGCGGCCGGGTCCGGCTCCCGGAGGATGAGATCGAGGAGTACCGGCGCGAGGTGCGCGAGGGCATCCGCCCGGTTAGGTCAATTGCGACGGAGGTGGTCGAGCGGGCGGAGGACCGGGAATCCTGCCCGCACTGCGGCGCCGAGGCGCCGAAGATCACGTACCAGAAGCCGACGACGATCCTGATGAACGACGAGCGGCTGTGGCCGGTGGACGTCCGCTCCTGGCTGGAGAAGATCCCGGACGGGGACGTGGAGATCCTCGGCTTCCACCCGGAGCGGGCCCGGCCGGAGTGGGCGGTGCTCACGGTCCTCCCCGTGCCCCCCGTGACCATGCGCCCGTCGATCATCCTGGAGACGGGTGAGCGGGCGGAGGATGACCTCACGCACAAGCTGGTGGATATCGTCCGGGTCAACCTGCGGCTGAAGGAGTCGCTCGAGTCGGGCGCGCCGGAGCCCATCATCGAGGACCAGTGGGACCTGCTGCAGTACCACGTGACCACCTACATCGACAACGAGATCGGCGGCGTGCCCGTCGCCCGGCACCGGACGGGCGGGAAGCCGCTGAAGGGCATCGTGCAGCGGCTGAAGGGGAAGGAGGGCCGGTTCCGGCAGAACCTGGCGGGTAAGCGCGTGAACTTCTCGGCGCGCTCCGTGATCACGCCCGACCCGGAGCTGGACCCGTTCACGCTCGGCGTGCCGAAGATGGTGGCGAAGGAGCTTACGGTGCCCGAGCGGGTCACCGAGTGGAACCTGGAGCGGCTGCGCAAGCTGGTGCTGAACGGGCCGGATAAGTACCCGGGCGCGAACTACGTGATCAAGCGGGATGGGAGCCGGATTCGGATCACGGAGGAGAACAAGGAGCAGGTGGCGGAGAACCTCGAGCCGGGCGACATCGTCGAGCGGCACCTGATGGACGGCGACCCGGTCATGTTCAATCGGCAGCCCACGCTGCACGTGCAGTCCGAGCTGGGCTTCCGGACGAAGGTCATGCCGGGCAAGACGTTCCGGCTGCCGTCCGCGTGCTACATGGGCGTGGGCTTCAACGCGGACTTCGACGGGGACGAGATGAACCTGCACGTGCCGCAGTCCGAGGAGGCCCGGGCCGAGGTGCACGAGCTGATGGGCGCGTACGTGTACCACCTGTGGCCGCCGAAGGACGGGCACCTGGACGTGCGCAACAGCCCCATTCACGAGGCGATCGTGGGCCTCCACCTGCTCTCGCGGGCGTGGATCCCGCTGGAGGAGGCGTACCAGCTCCTGGAGGAGGTGAAGAAGGAGGGCGACTGGTTCGACCCGTCCGAGGTGGAGCTCGAGCCGGAGGCGGAGTACTCGCGGGACTTCGAGCGGAAGATTCACCGGCTGGAGTTCGTGTGCGGCAGCCCGGAGCCGGGTGAACCGCTGGTCACGGGCCGACAGCTGCTGAGCGTGTTCCTGCCGGAGTGGCTGGACGGGGTGAAGATCCGGAACCAGGTGTGCCCGGAGGACGAGGAGCACGGTACGGTGGTCATCAAGAAGGGGAGGATCGTGCGCGGGTTCCTCGATGAGAAGGTCGTGCACGGGATCATGGGCGAGCTCGTGCACCGGTACGCGACGCGGAAGGTCTCGAAGGGCGAGGGGTACCCGTGGTTCGAGGCGGCGGAGCTCGCGCTCAAGGTGATGGACAAGGTCGGGCGGCTGGGCCTGCGGTTCGTCACGCGGTACGGGTTCACGCTGGGCATGGACGAGCTGGAGGAGATCCACCGGCAGTTCCGGGAGGAGGCGGAGAAGATCTGCCAACGGGCGATCAAGCGGGCGCGGAAGCTCATCCGGGAGGGCGAGCGGCGGCTCCGTGAGGTCGAGGAGGAGGACGTGTGCAACCGGAGCCGCGTGGAGCGGGGCGAGATGATCGAGCGGAACATCGAGAGCGAGGTGATGGCCACCCTGGACCGCCCGCGGGCCGAGGTCGAGCGGCTGCTGGAGGAGAACCGGGACCTCTTCAACCCCGCGTACATCATGCCGGAGTCGGGCGCGCGGGGTAGCATCACGAACATCGCGCGCATGGCGCTGATCGGCGGGCAGCAGGCGATCATGGGCGAGCGACCGCACCGGGCCAAGCACAACACGGAGCACATCATGGAGAAGATCGTGAACTACTCGTACACGGACCGCGTGACCCCGCACTTCGAGCGGAGCCTGATCCCGGGCATCAAGGAGGGCGGCTTCGTCCGGCACGGCTTCTTCGAAGGTCTGGACATGGTCGAGTACTTCCTGCACGCGATGAGCGGTCGGGAGGGACTGATCGACAAGGGCTTCCGCACGGCGGACTCGGGCTACCTGCACCGGCGGTACGTGACCACGGCGCTGGACCTGATCGTGGACGAGGGTGGCCGCGTGCGCGACAGCGCGAACAACATCATTCAGCTGGCGTACGGCGAGGACCGGGTCGACCCGGCGAAGAAGTGGGGCGACGGTATGGACGTGGACCGCGTGCTGGACGTGGTCAAGGAGGTCGTGCTGGAGGAGGAAGAGGAGGAGTAGGGGGGCGCCCCGGTGAGCGAGCTCGAGGACCGGATCGAGGGGCTGCTACGAGAGGTCTGCGAGGAGGAGGACGTGGAGCTGCCGGTCGCGCTCGAGCGAGAGATCGTGGAGCGGGTGGCCGAGGACGAGGACCTGAAGGACGCGGACGACGAGACCCTGCGCCGGGTCCTTCGCGCCCTCGTCAGGAACTACAAGGCCCGGACGATCGAGCCCGGTGACGCCGTAGGCGTGCTCGCCGCCCAGTCCATGTGCGAGCCGGCCACGCAGATGACGATGCGAACCTTCCACCTGGCCGGCGTGGCGGAGATCGACGTCACCACGGGAATCCCCGCCCTGGAGCGCGTCCTCTCCCTCCCCTACCAAGGGCCTCCCACCTGGGTGATCTACCTGCGGCTGAAGGAGCCGTACAACCGGGACGAGGAGAAGGCGGAGGCCGTCGCCCGGAAGATCCGTGAGACCCGCTTCGAGGACCTGGTGCGCGAGATCGAGGTGAACCCGGAGGAGCGGGTGATCGAGGCGAGCCTCGACCGGGAGGAGATGGAGCGCCTGGGGGTGGACGAGGACGAGCTGACCGAGTTCGTCCGGGAGTTCACCGGAGGGGCCTGCCGGGTGGAGGGGGACACCCTGCGCGTCGTCCTGACGGACGTGGAGTCGGTCTCGGAGCTCGCGGAGCTGGCCAACGAGCTCCGGGAGGCGGTGGTGAAGGGGATCGAGGGCGTGCTGCACGCCTCGGTCCAGTACGACGAGGAGGAAGAAGAGTACTACATCCTGGTGCGCGGGAGCCCGGACGGCACCTCCGGTCGGCCGCCGAAGTGGATCTCGCGGCGGGCCCGGAACAGCAAGGTCGCCAAGCGCGCCTACCTCATGCTGAAGCTCATGCAGCTGGACGAGGTGGACGCGACGCGGGTGAACACGAACGACCCGAAGGTCATCGACGTGCTGCTCGGGATCGAGGCGGGTCGGAACGCGGTCATCGAGCAGCTGGAGGACGTGTACGAGAGCCAGGGCATCTCCGTCGACCGGCGGCACTTCATGCTGATCAGCGACATGATGGCCTTCTGGGGCGAGCTGCGGAGCGTGCGGTCGATGGGTGGGTACTCGATCATGGAGCTGAAGGGCAGCCCGCTGACCAAGGCGGCCTTCGAGTACGTGTCCCGGGTCCTCACGGAGACGGCCACGTCGGGCGACGTGGAGGAGCTGCGCGGCATCCTTGAGAACATCATCGTGGGCCGACCGGTCCCCGTGGGCACGGGCACGGTGGAGGTCACGGTCGACTACTCGCGGTTCCGGGAGGCGGAGGAGGAAGAGGAGTAGTATGCGGCCCTCACGCCCGCGTTTCCGATCCGCGCTCCCAGCGAACCAAAACTTTTTATGCTCGGGCCCGCGCGCACGGGCCGAACTGCTTCTGCACCCGTCGGGGTGCTGAGGGTTGGTCGACCTGCAGGAGATCGAGCGGCAGATTCGGATGGCGATCGAGACGGGAGAGGTGGTGCTGGGCTCGAACCAGACCATCAAGCTGCTGAAGCTCGGGAGGCCACAGCTGGTGATCATGGCCGCGAACTGCCCCGCCGAGATCCGGGAGGACATCGAGTACTACGCGGAGCTGGCGGAGATTCCGGTCTTCGTGTACCCGGGCACGAGCCGGGAGCTGGGCGACGTCTGCGGCCGACCGCACGTGGTCGCCTCCCTCGCCGTCCTGGACGAGGGAGAGTCCGAGCTGCTGTCCA
>JBDOKE010000013.1:0-5329 GCA_039833815.1 Methanobacteriota archaeon
GTAGGAACGGCCCGCCAGCTTGGTGGGCGGGGTGACGAGAAGCCCCCGCGAGTCCGGCAGCACGACCTCCCGGAAGAAGGCAGGGGTGGGGAATCCCAGCGGATCCGCCCAGTACTCCCCCGGCGGCACGCCCGCGTCCGGCTCGTGGAGCTGCAGCGGTTGCGCGCCCGCGGCGGCCGCGGGCTGCGGCGTCATCGTCAGCAGGAGCAGAACGAGCGGTACCGGCACGATCCCGGCCTCCCCCGAGGATCGCACCGGGGGCCCGGGTGGCCCGATAAAGGTCGTTCCCGAAACTTTTTTAGTACTCATTGGTAACAACGCAGGGCCGAAAAGTAGTACGGCAGTGCCACGAGGGGGTGTTTCAAGTGAGATTAGCGCTGCTCACTCTGATTGGAGTACTGACCCTGGCCGGCACCCCCGCCGCGGCCTCCCTGCAGGACTACCGGAAGGCCTACCTGGACGCCGCCAAGATCGAGGAGTACGGGGGCAAGCTTCGGGAGGCGCTCGACACCATCGGCGGCTTCCAGCCGCCGTGCGGGCTGAAGGCGATCCCCACGGCGTACCCGTACATGGCGTTCAAGGACGACAAGAGCGCGATCCAGACGGCGTTCAAGGGAACCGACGTCGCGGGGTCCAGCTCGTGGGCGGAGGTGGGCCCGGGCGACTTCCGGGCGCTGATCTACGGGATCGGCGAGCTGGGGAATGACTGGTTCAAGCGCGTCAGCACCGTGGTCGACCTGGCGCAGGAGCCGGCTCGGTGGGCGCTAAAGGTGCACGAGGAGACGCACTCGTGGGAGGAGGCCGTGGAAACCACGGTCCAGGTCGGCAACCAGTCCGTGACGGTGGGCGAGACCTGGAAGGACTGGGACAGCGCCCTGAGCCAGGTGAGCGGCAACAAGGACGCGGAGAACAAGGTCAAGGACGCGATCAGGCGGGCCATCGCGTCCCGCACGCTCGCCGTGCTGGGCCTGGTCGTGTCCGGAAACTGGCGGGCGATCTTCAACGAGCCGAACAAGGCCGCGCGCGTGGCCGAGAACCTCGGAAGTGTGGAGATCCCGGCCGGCGTGTACGGGAACCAGTCCCCCATCACGCTGGACTTCAGCGAGTGCGAAACGCCCGAGGACGTGGCAACCGTCATCAAGGACAAGCTGATCAGCGTGGTCTTTAACGACAACCGGCTGACTCCGGATTACGTGATTCAGCTCATTGACAAGGAGGCGGAGCACTTCGGGCTGGTCGGGCAGGGTAAGAAGTTCGTCGAGACGTACCTGGAGGGAGGCAGCTACCAGCCGCACCCGGGCGGCTTCACCAAGGATGAGATGAAGAAGGTGATCGAGCTGTTCAAGCAGGGCAAGGACGTCTACGGCCAGTCGCTGTCCGAGGACGCGCTCGCGTTCGCGGTGCTGTTCAGCATCGAGGACGTGTGGGCGGCGTACGAGGAGTACGTGCACCAGTACGGTCACTTCTTCCCGCCCGCGGCCGACGACGCCAAGCTGGCGCGCGATGAGATCCAGAAGGCGGTGGGGGACCTCGAGTCCGTGCTGGACAAGCTGAACGCGTGGGCGGACGTGGGCGTCACGAAGGCCAAGCTGGAGTCCAACCCGATCGAGTGCGCGCCGGCGGTGAAGGACTGGGCGGTGGGGCGGCTGTTTGACGAGGTGCGGGCGCTGCAGCAGAAGGTCAGTCGGCTGGAGCAGAAGGTGAGTTCCGGTAGCGCGGCCCAGGGTCAGCAGCGGCTGGGCGGCCAGGGAGGTCAGCAGGGTGGGCAGGCCGGCCGCGGTAAGGGTCCGGTGAGCCCGGTGATCGCGCTGCTGGCCCTGCTGGCCGCGCTCGGGCGGCGGCGCTAGGCCGGGCTCGCCCCGCCCCTCGCTCCTACTCCCCGGCTCTTTACCCAGGGTTTACCCGGGGGTGTGTGGAGATGAGGTGGGTGATGCCAGCGCTCCTTGGTCTGGTGCTGCTTGTCGCGCCCGTTCAGGCGGACCTGGTTGACCGGGTGCAGGACCGGTGCGTGAAGGCGGCGCGATGGTTGGTGGAGCACCAGCGGCAGGATGGTGGGTGGCTGTACGAGGGGACCAACCGGTCCTCGAGCATGGACACGGGCGTGGTGCTGCTCGGGCTGTCCGAGTTCTACGATCGGGCGCCGGAGGACCTGAGGCCGAGGATCAAGGACGCCGTGGATCGGGGCGTTTCGTACCTCCTGAGGTGCTGGGATCGGGATCGGAGGATGTTCTGGGATTACCCGGGGCAGACCTCGCACGAGGACTGGATGCCCATGTACACGGTGCACGCGCTCATGGGACTGATCGCGGTGGAGAAGCGGTTCCCGGACGTGGCCCGGAAGCACGGGGTAGATCGGTACGTGTCGGAGGCGCTGGAGCGGCTGATGAGCCTGCAGGGGGACGATGGGTCGTGGCGCGGGTTTGGTCCGGGATCCTGGCAGGACCCGTACCGGTGCACGCCGATCGTGGTCTGGCTGGCGGAGTGGTCCGGTAAGTACGGGCCTGAGGACCCGCACGTTAGGAAGGGACTGAGGTGGATCGAGGGGGTTCTGACGAAGTCCCAGCTGGGCGGCCTGATCTCCCAGGGGGTTAAGATCGACTTCACCGCGTGGGACCTGCTGGCGTTCTACTACTCCGGGGATCGCTACTACCGGAGCTTCGTGCCGAAGCTGCAGCAGGGGTTGCTGGGGTTTCAGCGGAAGGATGGGGCGTTCGCGGCGCACGTCTCGGTGAACGATCCGGTGTACGGCCCGAACGGCACGGCGGCTCCCTGCCCGCACAAGACGGCCCGGGTGCTCTTCGCCCTGATGAAGACGGGGATGGACCCGCTCGACGATCGGGTCAGGCGGGCTGTGGAGTTCCTGCTGGGCACAAGGAGTCAGGACCCGGACGGGTCGTGGTTCTGGCCGTCGATGAACGATCCCGGCAGGCCGCAGGAGGTGGCCTGTCGAGCGTACTCCACGGGGTGGTGCCTGGCGGCGCTGGCGGCGTGGCTGGAGCGGGTGCCGAGTCCTCCATCCGGTCGGCCGTCCGGGACCGGCGAGGGTGGTGGGACGGGTAGGGGGCGTGGGTTGCCGGTGGTCCCGGTGGTGCCGCTGCCTCGGCGTCGGTCGGGCTAGGTGCCTCCCCTCCCGGGCCTATCGTTACGATTATTGTAACGTTTCTCGGGGTGCGGTCACTCGAGCTCCTCCAGCTTGGTCGGCAGGTACTCCTCGACCACGTAGTCGAGGGAGTACTTGGCGAAGGCCTGCTGCTCGGCCTTCCTGCCCAGTCGGGCGAGGAGGTCCAGCTCGCGCCGCCAGAACTCGCCGTCGTAGCGGGGGTCCCGTTTCAGCTCCTCGATGCGCCTGCGGTCGGCCTCGGTGAGGGGCTCGGTGGGGAGGTCGTACTCGACGATGTCGGTGGCGGTGACGCCGATGAACCGGGCGTCGGGGCAGGCGAGCTCGTGGTTCAGGTGGGCGGCCTTGGCGCTCCCGCTCCGGATGACCATGTAGATGTGCCAGCCGTACGGGTCGCCGTCGGTGAACACGTACACGGGGAGGTCGAGCTCCTCGTTGAGGCGGCGGAGGAGGCGGCGGGTGGCGCGGGCGGCCTGGCCCTTGAGCCCGACGATGAGGGCGTCGAGCTTCTCGTGGGCGCGCTCCTGGACGAGGCGTCGGTACATGCCCATGGTCTCGACGGCGATGACGCGCTCGGCCCCGCAGTCGAGGAGCTCGACGGCGTCCACGTTGGGTGGGATGTTGTAGCCGCTGATACCGGCCCGCTCGGCGTGGATCTTGACCCCGTCCTCCTCGACGAGGAGGTCGCCGTAGACGGCGGCCCCGTCCTCCTCGGGCCAGATGCCGAACTCCTCGCGCTTGAGCCCGAGGACGGCCTCGAGGTCCTCGACGATGGCGTCGCTCTCGCGCTGGTCCTTAAAGGGTAGGTCCCAGCCCTCGCTCGTGTAGTACAGCTCGCGGAGGGTGGCGGAGCGGCCGGTCTCGACGAGCTCCTTGGCGAAGGCGGCGACGCTCATCATCTGGGCGAGTTTCTTGGCGCCGCGGAGGGTGTTCGGGCGGCGTCGGTACGCGTCGTCGCCGAGGGTGTACGCGCGCCGCTCGGGGTCGTACCGAATGTTGGAGGTGGTGCGCTTGGGCACCTCGAGCGGCTCGTCCTCCTCGAGGCAGCGGAGGACGCGGCGGGCGAGCGAGCGGAGGCGGTCGAGGACGGTCATCGGTGGGGCCCCGGTCAGAGGAGTTCGGGGGGCTCGGAGTCCTTCCAGAGTCGCATCTTCTCGCGCTTCATGCGGCGGCGCTCGCTCTCGAGGTAGCGGTACACGCGGCCGTGGGGGGCGCCGGAGGCGAGCATCTCGATGGCCTTGCGGGCGATCTCGAGCTCTCGAGGCTTGCCGATGAGGGCGACGGTCTTGCCCCGGATGGAGACGTCGGCCCCGCTGAGCTCCTCGATGAGCTCGCGGGTGCGGCCCTCCCGGCCGATGATGCGGGCCCGCTGTCGCTCGAGGGCCTTGGGGTTGCGGCCGACGAGCTCGTACAGGTTGATGATCTCGAGGCTGGCGTCGTCCTCTCGGAGGAGGCGGAACGCGCGCTCGGGCGAGAACCCGCGGCCGATGGCGAGCACGCACTCCTTGGCCTTGAGCAGGTCGAGCGGGTCCTTCACGCGCTTGGTCGGCCGGATCTCCACCTCCCCGGTCTTGCTGTCGATGCGCAGCTCGACGCCGGTCTTGCGCTCGATGTACCGCTTCGTCTCACCGTCCCGGCCGATGAGCACGCCGATTCGATCCTTGGGGATCTTGACGCGCTCCACCCGCTCGTAGAACTCCTCGGCCAGCTCGGGCTCGCCCTCGGGCGTCTCCTCGTGGGGTTCCTCGGCCACGGGCCTCACCCCCGAATCTCCTCCACGAGCTCGTCGATGGGGGGCGTGTCGACCCCGAGGCGGGTGAAGAAGTGGGTCAGGTTGCGGACGTCGCGGAGGAGGAGCTCCTCGGCCAGGGGATGGTCGAGGAGGACGCCCTGGGAGAAGTCGATGATGCGGTAGTCGCCGTCGCCCCCGTACAGGATGTTGTACTCGCTGAGGTCCCCGTGGACGAGCTCGGCCCGGCGGTACATGCGCCGGTAGTCCTCGAGGATGTTCCAGAAGACCTCCTCCGCGGTCTCCTCGTCCTCGGGCGGGTAGTCCTTGATCAGGGGGTAGGGGTTGCCCTCGTCGTCGCCGATGAACTCCATGATCAGGACGTTGTTCATGTGGGCGATGGGCTCGGGGCAGCGGACGCCGGCCTCGTACGCGCGGGCGAGGTTCTTGAACTCCTTCTCGGCCCAGGCGTAGACGATCTG
>JBDOKE010000014.1:0-7392 GCA_039833815.1 Methanobacteriota archaeon
TCCTCCACCTCGTCGTAGAACGTGTCCACGAGCGCGATCCTGGGGACGTCCTCCGGCACGTGCTCATCGAAGGCACGCCAGGCCCTGCGCTGGTCGCCGAAGATCAGGATGAACGCGTGCGGCATGGTGCCGACCGGCCGCTCCCCGATCAGCTCCGCCCCCTTGATCCCCGACACCCCATCGCAGCCGCCAACGTACGCGGCCCGGTCCACCATCGGGGCGATCGCCGGGTGCTGCCGCCGGATCCCGAAGCTGTACACGGGTCGGTCGCCCGCCGCCAGCTTGCACCGAGCCGCCTTCGTCGCGATCCCCGTCGCCTTGGCCAGGCACCCGATCAACGCCGTCTCCAGCTCGCAGAACTCAACGTAGGGACCCTCGATCCGCATCACGGGTTGACCCGGCCGGAAGACCTCTCCCTCGTCCATCGCGTAGACCGTCACGTCCCGGTCCTCGAGCAGCGACAGCGCCTCCTCCACGCCGCACAGGACGCCCCAGGGCCAGTCATCCGGGAGCGAGTGCGCGGAGACTTCCGCCACGACCTCTACGTCGTCCAGCCCTTCCTCCTCCAGCACCCGCCGGATCCGCCGGAAGTAAACGTCCGCGGTCTCACCCCTCCGTATCTCCTCCTCGGTGGCCATGTGCATTCTCACGGGGAGACCCCCCACCGCCCTCATCTGACCATGAACAGCTTTCGCTCCATCCACCTGACCAGCCGCTCCAGCTCCTCCCTCTCCAGGCCCTCGAAGTCGTGAACGCTCACGCGGGAGGACCCGTCGATCACCTCCTCCACCGGCAGCTCCTCGCCGGAGTCCAGGTCCAGCACCTTCACCCGGGGATCGACCGAGCTGAACCGATCCCGGAACGTCCGGTAGATCTCTCCGGCCTCCTCCGGGTACCGCTGGATCACCTCCACGACCGTGCCGGCGCCCACCAGCACCGTGAACGGGTGCTCGTCCAGGTCCTCCGCCCGCACCGCCCGGCCGGACACCGTGGCGAGATCGTGCAGCACGCTCTCGAACGCCTCCAACCGCAGCGCGTCCAGCGGATTCTCCCGCATCACCGGCTTCGGTTCCAACCGGATCCGACGGAGCATGATCGGGATGACGATGGAGCGCTGGGCGGCGTAGTTGGACAGGTACGTGCGACACACGATGATGCCCTCGATCCCGCGTACGTCCGCCCCCATGAGCCCGCGCATGATCTCCGCGACCGCGAACCCGCCCCCACGACCCGCGAACCGCTCCAAATCCTCCACGCTCCGAACCCGCTCCGCGTCCCCCAGCGCCTCGTGCACCTTGTCGGCGAACCCTCGCGCCCGATCGAGCACCAGCACCCGGTGACTCCGGACGTCCAGCCGCCCGATCAGCCGGCCCAGGTTCCACGCATCCTTCGCCTTCAGGCGCACCGGGAGCAGGTGAAAGACGGCCCGACTCATCCACCTCACCCGCACCGCAGCTCCGACAGCGTCGGGCGGTTCTCGGCCGCCAGGCACGCCTCCGGCAGGTCCACCAGGTCCGGCCCCATGAGCAGCCCCAACAGCTGATCCAGGCGCTCGATCACCGGGGCGAACGTGAGCATTCGACTCCCGCCGCGCCGAGGGCTCCGCACCACCACCCACTCCCGCACGCCCAGCTCCTCCGCCCGATTCACCAGCTCGTTCAGCAGTGACAGCTGCTTCCTCGCGTGCAGGTACCCGGCGTTCCGATCCCGGACGACCCGATCGCGCAGCTCCTCCAGCCAGTCCTCCAGCTCCCGCACCAGCACGTTCCGCACCTCCCGAAGCACCTCGCCCCGCAGCGCCTCTTTCACGTTCCGAACGTCCTGACCCCAGTCCACCACCCTCCACAGGTACTCCTGACCCATCGCCAAGCCGTCCAGCCGACTCTCCAGCGTGGACCCACCGACCGGCACGTACCCGGGCACCTCCACCACGAGCGCACCGGGCAGCATGTGAGCGTCATCCAGCACCACGAGGGCGCCCTTCAGCACCTCCTTCCAGTCCTCCAGCGTCATCAACGGCTCCTTGCCCTGGGACCTCCGGGCCCGCTCGTGGGAGGCGTACAGGAACGGGACCGACAGCAGCTTGTCGAAGGACAGGCAAACGATCCGGGCGGGAGACCGCAGCTGCCGCACCGCCTCGCACTCCCCGCACTCGTCCCACGGGGCGAACCCGTGCACGTACGGGTTGTCCCGGTACAGCGCCTCCCGAACCCGCTCCCGCAGCCCCTCGTCCCTGATTCGGCCCAGTAGTGGCCCATCCTTCCGGTAGAACTCCGGGTGACACTTCGGTAGATCGTTCGCCCGGGAGGCGTCCTGGTACACCCGCAGCAGCTCCCGCTCGCTCAGCCGATCCCCGAGGAGCACATTCAGGCCCACCCGGCACTCGTACTCGCTCACGTCCCGCCACCGCTCCGCCCGCAGTCCCCAGTCCTCCCGGAACCGCTTCACCTCCCGCTCCGCCAGGTCCGGGGACGGGGTCGAGAACAGCACGTGAACCCGGCCTCCCTCCCCGTACACGCGGGCGATTCGACGCAGCAGCCACGTCTTCCCGGAGCCGGGACGCTCGCGAAGGACGGCCACCCGATCCCTCTCCAGCTGCTCCCGGAGGTCCGACAGCATGCGGACCTGCGCCTCGCGGAGGTCATCGGCCCATCGCTCCTCCACGGCGTCCAGCGCCTCGAGAATCCGGTCGCTCAACCGGCGGCCCCCAACGCGCCCCGAGAGCGGTCCACCCCGGCTCGAAATACGTTTTCCACAGCGTACCCGCTCCAATCGTTACGATAATGATAACGATCGGCCGACCGGGCTAGGGAGCCCGCCTCCGACGGGCCAGGAACCGGTACAGCAGGTACAGCCCGACGAGGAGGACCAGCCCGATCACCACCACGATCAGGATCGCGGCCGCCAGACCGAGCTTAAGCAGGCCCCCGAGTAGCCCCGTCTTCTTGTACGCGACCGCGTGGTACCCGTGGTACTTCGAGTAGTACGGGTGGTACCAGTACCCGTGGTGGTAGCTGGGGCGCCCGTGGTACACTACGACCTTCTTGTACTTGTACACGTAGCGGGCCACGACGGAGCCCCCTCGGACGGGCGGGCGCGACCACTCTTAAACGCTGGGGGGAGCCGGGAGACGTTGGATCCCTGCGGCGTCCTGAAGGGGTTCATCGAGTTGTTCGTGATCGTGGACCCGATTGGGAACGTGCCGGTTCTCCTCTCGCTCACCTCGGACCTGCGGCCCCGGGACCGGGTACGGGTCGCGTACCGGGCGGTGTCGTTCGCGGGCGTGCTGATCCTGGCGTTCGCGGTCTCGGGCAAGCTCGTGCTGGAGTACCTGGGGGTCTCGATCGAGGCGCTGATGATCTCCGGCGGGCTCCTGCTGCTGCGGGCGTCCATGGGGATGGTGGAGGGGGACCCCACCGGGTTCCGAATCGAGCCGGAGGAGCGGCTGGACGTGGCGTACGTGCCCCTGGGTACCCCGCTGCTGGCGGGACCGGGCGCCATCGTCACGGTCATCGTCATGCTGCACCGGTACGGTCGGCTGGAGACGATCCTGGCCTGCGGGCTCGTGATGCTGGCCACGCTCGCGACGTTCCTGGCGGCGGAGCCGCTGGCCCGCGTGCTGGGGCGGTCCGGGATCCGCGTGCTGACTCGGGTGATGGGGGTCGTGCTGGCGGGCCTCGGGGTGCAGATGGTTTTGGACGGCGTGACGCGGTTCCTCCGGGGGTGAGCGCGTGCCGGCGAACCTGCCCCCGGAGTACCACAAGCTGGAGGAACGGTACCGGCGGGCCCGCTCGCCGGAGGAGCGGCTGAAGATCACGGAGGAGATGCTTTCGGTCGTCCCGAAGCACAAGGGTACCGAGAACCTGCGGGCGCTGCTCAAGCGCCGGCTGGCGAAGCTGCGGGAGGAGGTGGAGAAGCGGCGGAAGCAGAAGTCCGGGGGCGGGCCGGACTACCACGTGAAGAAGGAGGGGGCGGCGCAGGTCGCGCTGGTGGGGCCGCCGAACGCGGGCAAGTCGACGCTCCTGCGGAGGCTAACGAACGCGGAGCCCGAGGTGGCCCCGTACCCGTACACGACTCGGAAGCCGGTCCCGGGCATGATGGAGTACCGGGACGTGCAGATCCAGCTGGTGGAGGTGCCTCCGGTGCACGAGGGGTTCGTGCACGGGGAGGGCAGCCGGTTCGTGGGCGTGATGCGCAGCGCGGACGCGATCTGCATCGTGGTGGACCTCTCGGAGGATCCCGTGGGCCAGCTGAAGACGGTGCTGGGGGAGCTGGACTCGGCGGCGATTCGGCTGAACCAGTCCCCGCCGGGAGTCAGCATCGAGGAGCGTGCCACGGGCGGGATCGAGATCCGGGGCGAGGAGCGGCTGGCCTGCGACCCGGAGGACGTGAGGGAGTTCCTGCGGGAGTCCGGGCTTCACAGCGCGATCGTTGTGGTCGAGGAGGAGGGGGTGACGCTGGAGGATGTGGCGGAGGCCCTGGACCGGAGGCTCGAGTACAAGCGGGGCCTGGTCGTGGCGAACAAGGGGGACGCGCCCGGAACGCGCGAGTCCTACGAGGAGCTCCGCGAGTGGATCGAGCGGGAGCTGGAGTTCGAGCTGCCGGTCGTGCCGATCTCGGCGAAGAAGGGGGCGAACCTGGACGCGTTCAAGGGGCGGCTGTACGACGTGCTGAACATCATCCGCGTGTACACGAAGAAGCCTGGCGGAAAGCCGCAGAAGCCGCCGGTCGTCCTACCACGGGGGGCGACGGTGGAGGACCTGGCCCGGGAGATCCACTCGGAGCTGGCGAAGAACCTGCGGTACGCGCGGGTCTGGGGCCGGTCCGTGAAGAAGGACGGGATGATGGTGGGGCGCGACCACGTCCTGGAGGACGGAGACATCGTCGAGCTACACGCGGACTGAGGGTGAGCACCCGATGCCCGAGGTCGCCGCGTGCGTGCTGGCGGCGGGTCGATCCACCAGGTTCAAGCGGGACCTAAGGGAGCGCGGCGAGGAGCCGGTGAACAAGCTCGTCTACCCGGTTGCGGGCCGGCCGATGGTGGGATGGGTGGTGAGGCGCGCCTCCCGGGTTGCGGACGTGATCCTGGTGGGGCTAGGGTACGACGCGGGCCTGGTGTGGGAGGCGGTGACGGAGCACGCGAGGGCGCCCGTCAAGCCGGTGCTCAACGACCCCGTGGACGTACCGATGGCCCGCACCGCGGCCCGCCTCCTGGAGCGCACGCGGGCGGACGTCGCGCTGGTCCTCGCCGGTGACCAGCCGACCGTAACCGAGGCGACGATGCGCGAGCTCGTCCGGGCGGCGGAGGAGCACGGGGCGGCGATCCTGGATCGAGGGGCCCCGAGCGACCCGATCAGCGGGGACGAGCTCGAGGGACACGGGCCCCCGCTGGCGCTGGGCCGGAACGCGGTCGATCGGCTGCTGAGGACCATCGAGCGGTTGGCGCCCGAGCGCGGCCCCAACGCGATGAACCTGAACCCGGTGCTGCGGGAGTCCGGGCTGGAGTTCAGGGTCGTCCCGCCCCGGGAGGAGGGGGAGCTTCTGAACGTCAACCGGGCGAGCGACGTGCGCCGGGCGGAGCAGGCGCTCAGCTCCCAGGTCGAACCCTGACCACCGCGGGCTCGCCCTCCTCACCGTCCACCTCGATCTCCACGTCTACGAACCTCCGCACCACCCACGCGTTCGTGGTCAGGTGCGGGTCGACCCTCGACACCCCGTACTTGGACTCCCCGTCGGCGATGGAGAGGAACGGTAGGATCTGGTCCCCCATGTGCTCGTCCAACGCCATCCCCGTCTTCACGTGCCGAACCAGCTCCTCCGCCGCCTCCCGGCCCACGCGCTCGGCCGGCTTGCCCTTCTCACCGAGCGCGTCGGCGCCGAGCCGGTTCCCTCGATCGTCCTCCGCCCAGAGCACGATCCCACTGCCCGGGCCCTTGTGCGGGTCCCGGTGCTTCGGGTACGTCTCCACCTCGATGTCCGGGCTCACGCCCAGCTCCCGCTCGATCACCTCGGCCGCGGCCCTGGCTTGACGTTCGGCCACGTGCGGCGGCAGTCGAACGCAGTGAGAGACGCCTCGAACCTCCTCAAGCTCCCCGAACTCGACGGCGTTGAGGGGCTTGAGCGCGTCCACCGGCTCGATCCGGGCCCGGACGATCCCGCCCCCGCGCGGGTAGTGACCTCGCCGCTCCACCTCCAGCTCGTACCGGCACCCGATCCGCCGGAGATAGTGCGCGTGCACGTACCGCTCGTAGTCCACGGGCGGCGACCACTTGACGTCCGTGCCGCCCCTCACCTCCACCTCCACCGGGGAGTCGGCGGCGAGGGCGGCGAGCTTGACCGCCTGCAGGAGCAGTGTCACGCTGCCCGCGGTCCCGATGTCGATCTCGTACTCGCCGCCGCGCACCCGACCGGGCCTGAACACCAGCTCGGTGGAGCCCACTTCCAGCCCCTCGCACTCGGCGTCGCACATCTCCGCCACGGCTTTAACCGCGTGATAGTGCTGGTGAGACATCCCGGGGTTGGGCCGGTTGGCCCGGATGTTGAACACTCGCACGGGCTTCCCCGTGAGGGCCGACATACCGACGGCGGTGCGCAGGATCTGCCCGCCTCCCTCGCCGTAGGAGCCGTCGATCTCGATCATGACGCATCCTCCACCGAGGGCGGCGATGAGGAGGGCCCGGAAGGGCGGACGGTTCCCGGGTGACGAGAGAACCCGGGACCGAGCCGCTATTCCTCCTCCGGCTCCACCTCCACCTCCGCCTCCTCCACCTTGGGAGCCCGGATCGTCAGCAGCCCGTTCCCGCACCTCGCCTCGACGCCGCTCGGATCGATCTTCACGTCCAGGTCGATCCGTCGGGAGACCTTGCCCGACACGCGCTCCCGGTACCTCGGCTCACCCTCTCGGATCCTCGGCAGCTTGACCGTGATCTCCACGTAGTCCTCGCCCGCGCGCACGCTCACGTCGTCCGGCCCGGCCCCGGGCACCTCGGCCACGATCACGAGCTCGCCCGGCCGCTCGTACACGTCCACGGCCGGGGTGGTCGTCCAGCGCAGCGTCCGCACCAGCTGACCGGCCACCTCCTCAAGCACCTCCTGAGGCTCAGCCTCCGAGGCGATCCTCCGACCCTCATGAAGGACCTCCTCGAGCAGCCGACCCGCGAGCCGCAGCGTCTCCCCGGCACCCTTCGACCCGGTCCGAAGCGTCTCCTCCAGCAACCGCTCGATCACGCCCACCGTAATACCCCCGGGCCAGCTCGTTCAGCCTACGTTTTAACTTGTCGAGCCCACGCCCGTCCTCGGCCGAGACCTCGTACACCCGCACCCCCTCCTCAAGCACCTCCTCCAGCCCCTCCGGACGCTCCCACAGCTCCTCCAGGTCCGCCTTCGTGAGGA
>JBDOKE010000015.1:0-2200 GCA_039833815.1 Methanobacteriota archaeon
TCCGTCGTGTCCGGCTCGAGCGGCTTCATCACGTCCAGGACCAGCCGTCGGATCTTGCTCAACCCCCCACCCACCCCGGGGGCCCGTGATTGACCACTTGGCACCCTAGGCCCGGCCCCATCCCGGCGGCCATGTACACGCTCAGGGACCTGCTGGCGGACGCTATTATCCTCCACGGACCTAAAGGATGTTGCTTCAGGACCGCGCGCCTGCTGGAGAAGGACGGGGTGCGCGTGCTCGTCACGGGCATGGAGGAGGACGACTTCGTCTTCGGCGCGCACGAGCGGCTCGTGCGGGCGCTCAGGTACGCGGAAGAGCGGCTGGAGCCCGAGCTCATGGGCGTCGTGGGCACCTGCGTCTCCGCCATCATCGGGGAGGACCTGGAGGCGGCCGTGGAGGAGGCCAACCCGAGCGCGACGGTCGTCACCGTGGACGTGCACAACGGCCTGGGCCCGAACACGGAGGGCGTCATCCGAACCCTCGAGCGCGCCGCGGAGGCCGGTGTCATTCCGGAGCGGGAGGTGGACCGACAGCGCCGGCTGATGCGGGCCGCCGCCGAGCTGGAGCGAAGGCGCGGGATGGCGAGCCGGGAGTACCTGGAGCCGTGGTCCGGACACGACCCCGAGCGCGCGGCGCGTGCCCTCCTGGACTTCAGGGTCAGGGACGTGCTGGCCGTGCTGAACGCGAAGAAGGAGACGGCCTACCTGTTCGCCGACCCGGTCCTGGAGCTCGGGCGCCGCGGCGCGCGGGTGCTGGCCAACCTCTCCGCGGAGAGCGGGCTGCCTAAGGTCCGGGAGGACGCGCGCACGCTCGCCCGGATCTTCCGTCGGGCCGGGGTGGAGTTCGAGGTCACCGGGGCGCTGGACGAGTACGCCGTCACCGGCGATCTGCTGGCCGAGCGGATCGAGGAGCTGGAACCGGAGGCCGTCCTGATCGCGGGGATCCCGCACGCCGTGGCGCCCAAGGAGCTGAGCGTCGACGCCACGTTCGTGGCCGTCACGGACGGGCTCCGGGAGGCGGCCTCGCTGCGCCAACTGGGCTACGATTACGTGGTGGTAGAGGAGGAGGCCCACGCCCGGGTCCTGGGGCACCGGGACGTCGTCCCCTCCCGGCTGGGAGACGCCCTCCGTCAGGTCGCAACGTAGTGCGCCACCGTACCGAGGACCAGGCAGGAGGCCTGCGTTAGCGCGTACGGTCGGAGCCCACCGCCGGCCATCCGTAGGGCGATGATGTTAGCGATCGAGGCGACGGGGGTGCCGAACCCGCCCACGGTAACCCCGTGGAGGAGGCCCACCCAGTCTTCGGTTCCAGGGAGCAGGATCACGGTGGTCGGAACGTTGCTGATCGCCTGGGACAGCAGGAGCGCGCTCAGGTACGGGTCCGAGATCCGGACGTGCCACCCCAGCCACTGGACCGCGTGGGGAATGAGCACCGCGGTCGTGAGCAGCGCCACGACGACCCAGTCCACCCCTTGGATCGACCGGGGCCGGAGTGCGGCGTACCCGAGCATGAGCGGGGGGAACCATAGGTACAGGGGTACGTGCGCGATCAGGCAGGCGGCGGAGACGGTGATGGCGGCGAGCTCCTTAGGGCTGGGTGGGGGCCCGGTGGCGGACGGTAGACGTCCTCCCTGGAGCAGGGCGTACGCTAGGCCCGGGATTGCGAGCGCCGCCGCGACGGGCGCCTGTACCCGCAGGAAATCCCACGCGTTCAGCCGATAGTGAGAGTACACGATCGCGTTTTGCGGGTTCCCGAGCGGGGTAACGGCGCCGATGGAGTTCGCGGCGATGAGGGCTGGTAAGAGCACGCGGTGCGGTCGCCGGACTCCGTGAGTCACCACGGGACCGACGGCGATCAGCGCGGCGTCGTTGGTCAGCACCGTGGAGAGCAGTCCCGAGGCTAGCGCCACCCGGATCGGGCCCGGGCGGCGGCCGAGTAGGGCCCTACGGATCCAGTGGATGGCCCCGGTTCGTGCCAGCTCCGCGGTCACCGCGGACTGGATGATCACGAAGCCCACCGCGTTGAGGTCCACCCAGACGGACAGCCCTCCCACCCCCGAAAAGATTAATATTGAGGGGCCCGGCCCGGGCCCCGGAGGGGAGCCCCGGCGGTGTAGCCCGGTCAAGGGCCCGCGGGTGACCGCGGGCCCGCCGATATCATGCGGGACTTTCGAGGCCCGTCCGGGCCGGAGACATCCCGC
>JBDOKE010000016.1:0-4832 GCA_039833815.1 Methanobacteriota archaeon
CCCTCCTCGCCCGAGACCACGTATCCTACCGGGGTGCCGCCGGCCACGATCTCCCCGTCCTCCACGATCTCGGATGAGTGCCAGGCGGGCACTTGGGTGATCTCGAGCCCCTCCACCTCGATCGTGCCGCCGATGTTCATCTCCTCGACGTTCTCCACGCCCTGATGCTGCGCGTAGACGGCGACCTCGTAGATCCCGACCAGGGTCGCCCCGGTCCGCTTGCAGATGTCGATGGCGTCGCCCAGGTGATCCGAGTGCCCGTGCGTGACCAGGACCAGGTCGGGTTCCACCTCGTCGGGGGACTTGGCCGCCTTGGGGTTCTCGCTCAGGAACGGGTCGATCAGCACGGTGACCCCGTCCAGCTCGAGCTCAAAGGCGGCGTGACCCAGCCACGTGACCTTCATCCTCGGCATCCCCGGAGCCATACTTCCCGGCTTGAGAATAAAAGTTCACCGAAGCGGGAACCCGAAACGTTATGGGTCTCGTAACGATTCGCGGTGGTCCGGCCGCCGGGATTTGAACCCGGGACCACGGGATCTACAGTCCCGCGCTCTAGCCAGACTGAGCTGCGGCCGGCTCCCCGGGCGCGGGATCACGGCAGCTATATAAAAATGTATCGGACATCCCGCCCGGGGGGAGACACGCGTGGGAAAAGGCCGTTGACGTTACCGACGGGCGCCGTCAACCCCTGGGACCGCCTAAAGAGGCTGCCGGAGTGGATGCGGAGCGTCGGGTACGCCAAGTCCGTGCCGGTGCTGCTGGCCATCATCGTCGGGGTGGGACAGGCGGCCGGCCACCTCTCCCTGATCTCGCTGCCGGACAGGCCGCACTACCGGGTCCGCAGCGGTGACACCGTGTGGGGCGGGCAGCGGATCGTCAGCGTCTACTCCCTGCCCTGGTACAGCGTCTGGGCGCACCCGGAGTACGCCGGCCGGGCCTTTCGCGAGTACGGGACGCCGGCGGTGCTCTCGGCCGTGTTCCTGGGCGTCGTCCCGTCCCCGGCCGATGTCTGGGTGCACGGGGACTACCGGGTGCAGGGAGGCTGGATCGTCGCCGACTATCAGGGACCCGGGGTGGTCCTGGTTCGTGACGGGCACCTGCACGTGAAGCGGCCCGGGCTGGTGGTGTGGGGCCGCAAGGTGCCGAAGGTGGTGGCCGTTAAGGTGAGCGAGAACGAGGTGGAGGTCAACGGACGGCGAATGTCGATCGACGAGGTCGCACGCCGGTACGGGGAGGACAAGGTGCGGTACCTACGGGAGGCCGGCGTCGGGGAGCGGACGGTGCTCGTGTCCGAGCTGCGGTTCACCGACGGCCGTCGGCCGATGACGGAGGGGGAGGTGCGGAAGGTCTTCGGGGAGCGGGCGTACCGGAGGATGATGGAGATGGCGGACCGGTCGGCGGTGGTGGTGTGGATCGGCCGGTACCGGAAGAAGCTGATCGGCGAGGCGGAGACGACCATGGAGGGGATCGGTGAGCACGATGACATGCGCCTGCGGAACGCCGTCCGCATGTGTCAGGGTTGGAACGGGGTGATCGTGCCGCCGCACACCTGGACGCACGGGAAGCGCCAGTACTTCGACGTGTTCGAGGTGCCGGGGTACAAGAAGGCCGCGCACGGCTGCTGCCCGCCGGCCCGGGCGCTGCGGGATGCCTGCCTGAAGGCCGGGCTGCCGTGGCCTCGTGGGATCGGCCCCGGGGTCCACCCGATGGAGTACGAGTACCACCCAACCGAGGGGGTGATCGTGTACAACGACAAGCCGTACCCCATCCTGATCGAGATGGGGTTCAAGGGCAAGCCCGAGATCGGTGGCACCATTTACTGCCGCATCTACGCGCTCCTTCCCGCCTGATTTTTCCCCGGGGGAGGATCGGTGAGGGACGCCCTGGGTCGGCGCGTCGACAGCGTCCGCGCGACGCTCACCCTCCGGTGCAACATGGACTGCGTGTACTGCCACCGGGAGGGCGAGAGTCCCTCGGGCCGGGAGCTCACGTGCGAGGAGTGGGTGCGCGTGCTCCGAGCCTGCGCCCGGCTGGGCCTTCGCCGGGTGAAGTTCACCGGTGGCGAGCCCACCCTGCGGGAGGACCTCCCCCTCATCATCGAGGGTATCCGAGACCGCTTCCGGGACGTGTCCCTGACCACGAACGGGAGCCTGCTGCGCCGGCGGGCGGACGAGCTCCGGGAGGCGGGTTTGGACCGTGTTAACGTCAGCCTCGACACGCTCGACCCGTCCCTGTACCGTGCCATCACCCGGTCCCGGCACTCGCCGAGGGAGGTTCTGCGGGGGATCGAGACCGCGATCTCGGTCGGGCTGACCCCGGTGAAGGTGAACGTGGTGCTCTTCCGGGAGACGCTTGAGGGTATCCGAGAGCTCACGGAAGAGCTGGCCGACGAGTGTGAGCACGCGAGGCTGCAGCTGATCGAGCCGATGCTGAACGCTGATGCGGGGATGCGGCCCGCGACGGTACGGGAGGCGCTTCGGGAGCTTTCAGATTTGAAACCGAGGCTTATACGAGTTAGGAAGTTTCAAAATAGGAGCGTGTATCGACTTGAGAACGGGATTACCATCGAGGCTATAAGGCCGAAATCAGGGGAAATGTGCTGGACGTGCTCTAGGATCAGGATAACGCACGATGGGAAGTTTAAGGGGTGCATCCTGAGTCGGCCCAGGAGGTTACCGGTGGATAGCTACCGGGACCTTCTGGGCACCCTTCGGAGGTACATTCGGGAGCGCGATGACACGATGCCGGGAGGACGGCGGGGGGTGAGGGGTGACCGTGCCCGGGGTCGATGAGACCTACCGTGAGGCCGTGGAGATCGTGCTGAGAACGATGGTAAAGGCGGAGAAGATCAAGCCGACGCAGTACGCCCGCAGGCTGGTGCTGAGGGAGGTGAAACCCTCCCGCGAGGCCCGCTCCATCTCCGCGGGCATGCTGTACACGATCATGCAGAAGCGGGGGCTGCTGGACGAGATCGTGACGGACGTGCTGGAGCTGGCGGACGACGTGGCGGACCTGGACCGGTGGGTGCGCAACGCCTGCCGGATCGCGGCCAACGAGGTCGTGTTCGAGGGTAAGGACGCGCGGGAGGTGGCGGAAGTACTGCACGATCTCGTTCGGCGGCTGGACAACCCGGGCGCCGCGGCCATCGTGAAGGCGTTCACCCTGGACCTGGAGGGGTACGAGCCGCCGGAGCCGGAGGACGAGCTGGACCGCCTCAAGTGGGAGTACTACCACCCCAGATGGCTCATCGAGCGCTGGCTCGAGATGCTGGGGGACGAGGAGGAGGTCCTGCGGCTGCTCGAGGCCAACAACACCGAGCCGCCGCTGTGCATCCGCGTGAACACACTCAGGATCGAACCGAGGGAGCTGGCGGAGCGCCTGGAGGAGAGGTACGGCGTGACGGTCAAGCCCGGCCGGTTCCTGGAGGAGATTCTACGCATCCCGGAGGGACTCCCCATCGCGGTGATGGACGAGTGGGACGAGGGCCTGTTCGTCGTGCAGGACGAGGCGGCCGCGCTGGCCTCCGCCGTCCTGAACCCGAGGCCCGGCGAGGTGGTGGTCGACCTGTGCGCGGCCCCGGGCGGGAAGACCACGCACATGGCGCAGCTCATGGGCTGTGAGGGTCGGATCATCGCCATCGACGTCGACGAGACCCGCATGGACCGGCTGGTGGAGATCGCGGACCGACTCGGGGTCCTGGACTGCATCGAAACGCACCTGATGGACGGCCGGGAGGCGCCCGAGGAGCTCGGTGAGGAGTTCGCCGACGCCGTCCTCGTGGATCCGCCCTGCTCCGCCGACGGGACGATCCGGAAGAACCCGGAGCGGCGGTGGAGGATCACCCCGGACGAGCTCGAGCGGCTTCCCGGGTTCCAGCTGGAGCTGCTGGAGGCGGGGGCCCGGCTCGTCAGGCCCGGGGGCCGGCTCGTGTACTCGACGTGCTCGATGTTCCCGGAGGAGGACGAGGAGGTCGTGCGCCGGTTCCTGGAGCGTCACCCGGACTTCGAGCTCATCGACGTGGACGTCGGGGACCCCGGGTTCGACATGCCGGAGGCGTGCCGGCTCTTCCCGCATCGGCACGACACGTGCGGGTTCTTCATCGCCCTCCTAGGACGGACGGGGCGGGGTGAGGCCCGTGCGGATAGCGAGGCCTAAGGGTACCCGAGACTTCGAGCCCGAGGAGATGCGGGCGCGACGGTGGCTGGAGGGGTTCCTGCGGGAGCGCTTCCGCTCGTACGGGTACGAGGAGGTGCTCACCCCCACCTTCGAGCACGCCCGGCTCTTCGAGGAGAAGTCCGGCGAGGAGATCCTCGAGGAGATGTACGTGTTCGAGGACAAGAAGGGCCGCCGGCTGGCCCTCCGACCCGAGATGACGGCGCCCGTGGTCCGCATGTACAACGACTCGCTGAAGACCCGACCGCACCCGCTCAAGCTGTGCTACTTCGTGAACTGCTTCCGGTACGAGCAGCCTCAGCGCGGTCGGTGGCGGGAGTTCTGGCAGGCAGGGGTCGAGATCCTCGGCTCCTCCGAGCCCGAGGCGGACGTCGAGGTGATCGAGCTCACCCACGGAATCTTCGACGACCTGCTCCCGAGCGACGCCTTCGAGACCCGGGTCGGCCACCTCGGCATCCTCCGGGGGCTCCTGGAGGAGCACGGGATTGGGGAGGAGCGGCAGAACCGGGTCGCGCACCTGGTGGACAAGGGCGAGCTGGAGGAGGTTCGGCAGCTCCTGCCCGAGGACGTGGCGGAGCGCGTGCTAGGGATCGTAACCGCGGAGTCCGTGAGCGAGGTGGAGGAGGCCATCGCCGGGGCCGAGCCGGCCGAGGAGGCGC
>JBDOKE010000017.1:0-8621 GCA_039833815.1 Methanobacteriota archaeon
ATCCCGGGCGAGGAACTCATCGTCCGGCTGGAGGAGGTGGACCTGAAGAACAAGGTGGCGCGGGTGTGGATCCCGGAGTTCGAGGCGCGGCGGCTGCGGGAGCGGCTGGGGGAGCGGCCACCGCGGCGCGTGATCGAGCTCATGACGCGGGAGGAGTTCTTCGATCTGATCGTGGAGGGGCTGAAGACGGCGGAGATTCGGCCCTCGGATCACCGCTCGTTCCGGTACCTGGAGCCGGGGGACACGCTCGTGTTCAAGAACTTCAAGGCGGGAACGATGCGGTGCGTGGAGACGGTGGTTCGGAACGTGGAGAAGGGGCTGGACCCGGAGGAGGCGGCGGAGCGGTACCACCGGGAGGCGGGGTTTGAAGGCAAGGAGGAGTGCCTGAAGGCGCTCGAGGAGATGTACGGTGAGATGCCGGAGAAAGTGGACGTGGCGGAGTTCGAGCCGGTGCGTGAGTGGGAGGAGGAGCGATGAAGCCGGAGGAGATCGCGGAGAGGATCGCGTCGGAGGTTTCCCCTAGGGTCGACTCGCAGCTCGTGGACGAGATCTACGTGGCCGTGCGCCCGGGCCGGGAGGATGACCCGGACCCGGTATCGAAGCTCGTCTCCCGGGGCGAGGACGTGTTCCTGGTGTACATCGGGCTGAAGGAGTCGGAGGAGAGCGGGGCGGACCGCACGCTCGTGGACCCGAGGAACCTGGAGGCGATGGCGATCGACCTCATGGAGTGGGCGAAGGAGGAGTTCGAGGGCGCGCACGTGCTCATCGGCGGCGTCTCGTTCGTGTGGAAGGGCAGATCCTTCCGCGACCTGCTGCGCAAGTACGGTGAGGACCCGGACGAGCTTGTCATCGTGAAGGAGGAGGCCTCGGGTATCCCGCCCCGCTAGACTCGGTACGCGCGACCGTCCCGAGGGGCGATCGTCTCCACGCCGGTCTCCCGCTCGATCCGGCGCGCCTCTCGGCCCGGGCCCACCCGGATCATCTTCATCCCGAAATGCGTGATGAACACCCGCTCCAGCTCCGACGCCTCCCGCACCAGCTCGATGACGTCGCGCGTGCACATGTGGCCCCGGATTCGGTCCGAGCCGGGTCGGACCACGTTGATGATGGCCGTCGTCGCGTCCTCAATGCAGTCGAACAGCTCGTCCACCAGCGCCGTGTCGCCGGTGTAGTAGATCACGCCTTCCTCGTACTCCAGCCGGAACCCGATCCCCGTCGGGTCCCCGTGCTCGGTGGGCGTCGCCTCCAACCGGCCCTCCGGGAGCCGGAACCCGTCCCCGGGCGACAGCCCGACCACGCGCTCGGGGAGCTCCCGGTGGTACGAGCTGATGACGGGCCCGTAGTCGCCCGACCCGTCCCGGTACCCCTCCACGGCCGACCTGGAGCCCAGAAACAGGCCCCGATTCCGCGTCCCTCCACGGGTCATCGCCTCGATGAGCACCTCCGCCTCCGTGTAGTGGTCCGGGTGCGAGTGGGAGACGAAGATCGCGTCGACGGCCGTCGTCGACCGACCGGAGAGCCGGGTGCTGAGCAGGCAGCCCGGGCCCGGGTCCACCTGCAGCCGGAGCCCCGGTAGCTCGAGCCGGAATCCTCCGGTCCGACGCTTCTGCGTGATCATCGCGAACCGTCCGCCACCGGTCCCGGCGAAGAAGACGGAGGCACCCGTCCACCGGTCTAGTCCCTCGCTCGGCAGATCGAGTACCCCGTCTTGACGGGCACACCCTTTTTCTCTATCTTCATTTCCCCGTTCTCCACGACGACCCGGTCGCCCGGCTCCACCCGCTCCGGATCCTCCACGGCCATCACCACCGTCTCTCCAGGGCCCGCCACCACGTCGCCCCAGTAGCGCGCCTCCACACCATCCGCCAGCCGGACCACGATCCGACGCTCCGGGGGTTCGTCCTCCACCCCCTGACCCTCCTTCTCGGTCCCCACTTCAACCACCTCGCCCACCTCACCCTCCTTGATCAGGTCGTACGCCTCGCGCACGTGCTTGAGCATCTCCTCCGCCAGCCGACGCCGGTACCGGCGCAGCTCCTCCACATCCTCACGGATCGCGCTCTGCAGCCGGGCCCGGGCCAGCGGATCGGCCCCGCTATCCACCACGTACGAGTCGTACTTCCGGCTCACCAGGACGGTCTCGGACGCGACGTACTCGAAGAGATCGTCAAGCGCGTCCTGCAGGGTCTCCAGGTCAGGGCGCCCCAGGTCCTCCAGGAACTCGGAGACCAGCTCCTTTACCACCTTGGGCCCCTCCACGATGAGCGCGGGACCGCCGAACCGCTTCGACTGCACCTCATCCCCCTCCAGCTCCACGAACGCGTGGGCCCCGGGGGTCACGTACACCCGCCGCCGGCGCACGCCCCGAGCGGAGCGGACCCCGACCTCGCCCGCCAGCACCTCGTCGTTCACCTTCCAGACCTTCTTCCGGTCGTCGTGAAAGTCCACGTACCCCTCGATCCCGAGCTCTTCCACCAGCCGCTCGAACTCCTCCCGCGTGCGCACCTCCCCCGAGTACAGTCGACGCTCGAGCTCCCTCATCTTCCCCTCCTCGGCGCGCGCGACCAGGGTGCGCCGATCACCGGCGATCAGGGCGCCGTCCGTGCCCGCGTAGGCCAGCACGAGGGTCAAAACCGAGCCTCCCCCAGTCACGCGGGCCGGTAGATGCAGGCCTCCACCCGCTCCAGGTGCCGCCGGGCGGCCCGCTCGCACTCCCGCATGACCCGCACGGGCGTGTACCCCAGGTCCAGGGAGTGGTAATGAGGCACGTGCTGGAGCAGCTTCAGCGGTATACTTTCGTTGACGGAAGCTAAGAACTCTGCGATCTTTTCCACCTCCCCGGGCGTCACGTACCCGGGCACGACCAGCACGCTCGGTCGCAGGATGGGCGGGTCCTCCCGGTAGAACTCCTCCCCGATCAGCTCCAGGTTCTTGAACGTGTTCTCCGGGTCCGAGCCCGTGAGAGCGCGGTAGATTCGCGGGTCGTACGCCTTCACGTCCATGTTGAACCCGCCGCCGGACTCGTAGCAGACCTCCGCGATCCTCCGCATGATCCTCGGGTCCAGGCTACCGTTGGTCTCCAGGCAGATCCGCACCCCCAGCTCCTCCCACCGCTCCCCGATCTCCATCACCTGATCGTAGTGCGGCGTGGGGTCCCCGCCGAAGAAGCAGACGCAGGTCACGTCCTCGTCCCGCGCCCGGCGCGCGAGTCGCTCCGCGTCGAGCCGCCCCTCCTCCACCCAGTGCTCGTGGTTCTGGCAGAAGAAGCAGTGGTGGCTGCACCCGGCGTAGAAGACGGCGAGGTTGTACCGGCCGCGCTCGGGTCCCTTGGTGTCGGTGTACCGGGGGTAGCCCGCGGACGTGGCGCCGGGGCAGACCCAGGCGCCCACGCAGTTCGTGGGGTGCGGGTCCAGGTAGGCCCGGCCCCGGTGCTCCCGAACGAGCCGTCCCTCCCGGTTGACGACGACCCCGCAGAAGCCGCGCTCGCCCTCCGGGATGCGGCAGTCGTTCACGCAGGTCCCGCAGCGCTTGCCCCGCCGCGGGGGCTCCGGGGGTAGCCCCAGCTCCCGGCGCGCCCGGGCGTGGGCCTCGCGCACGTACCGCTCCGCCTCGTCCCAGCGGTGCAGGAGGCACTCGCGGCAGACCCGGAGGAACCGGGAGGCCGGGGCGCCGCAGAGGGCGCACTCACTCTCCCTCATCGGAGAGCACGTGCCCCACGAGTTGGACGTCGATCTCGTGGTCCGGGAACCGGTCCTTCAGGACACGCTTCACGTCCTCCACGATGAACAGCGCGGAGGGGCAGAACGGGTTCGTGGGTCGGATGGTCACGCGGATCTCGTCCTCCCCCACCTCCACGTCCTCTACCAGGCCCATCTGGACGATGTCGAGCCCGGTGTGCGGGTCCTTGACCGCCCGGAGCTCCTCGAGCACGTCCTCTCGGTTCAAGCGCGCTCACCCCGTTCGAACCTTCTCAGGACGTTGAGAGCGAACCTTCGGGCGCGGCGTAGGTCGCGCTCGTCGGGTCGACCCCGGGCGAGGATGGGTAGGGCCGAGTGCTCGCCCTTCACCGCGAGCTCGCCCAGGACCTTGCCGCCCCGGGCCTCGATCCTCCGCCGCATCCACCGGAGCGTGCCGCCGGGGTGCAGGGCGTACGTGCAGAAGAGTCCCACGCTCACGCCGGACCAGTCGTTGCGCTCGATGAAGTCTCGTACGGGGCGCGCGGGCCGGAACCCGTGGGTGGGGGTGCCGACGAAGGCCAGGTCGGCGTCGGCGCGCTCCCGGCCCGTGAGGGGGCCGACCAGGTTGGCGCCCAGCGCGGAGGCGATGGCCCTCGCCACGGTCTCCGTGTTGCCGGTTTCCGAGAAGTAGTACACGACGGGCTGGATGGTCTCCACCTCCCGTCAGGGCAGGACGTCCACGGTCTCCCGCAGCCGCAGGTAGAGCCGGTGCACCTCCTCCTGGTAGTCCGCGCGGCCCAGCGCCACGGCGTCCATGCGCTCCTCCAGCCGCCGCGTGGTCTCCTCGGAGACGAACTCCTCGTACCGAGAGCTCAGGTACTCGTACACGGCCTTCCCGCGCGCGGTCGGGAAGATCCACCGGCGGCGCGGGGTCTCGTACACGTAGCCCCGGCGGAACAGCTTCTCCACGATCTGCGCGTAGGTGCTGGGGCGGCCCAGGCCGCGCTCCCGCATGTCCTCCACGAGCTCCGACTGGTCGTACGGGTACGTCTCGTGGCGCTCCAGGACCTCCACCTCGCCGATCTCCAGCTCGTCACCCTCCTCCAGCTTGGGCGCCTCGCGGATGCCGTACGCGGGCAGGTCGTACTCCGTTAGGACCTTCGTGAACCCGGGCTCGAGGATCTTCACCACGCCCTCCAGCTCGAGCTCGGCCACGGGCGTGCCGTCCGCCTTCACGTGCAGGACGGCCTCCTGGTACAGGACCCGCGCCGGCCGCATTTGGCTCGCGATGAACCGTCGGAAGATGAGCTCGTACAGGCGCAGGTGGTCGCGCGTCAGCGTGACGGTGGTCTGGAGCGCACCCTCCCGGACCATCGTGCGGAGCTCCTCGGGGTCGGCCGGGCGCGTCGGCCGGATGCACTCGTGCGCGCCCTCCACGTGCTCCGACCGCGGTTCCCAGGTGCGGGGGTGGTAATCGTCCGGGTCCAGGTTGGCCTCGATGTACTCCCGGGCGACCCGCTTGCCCTCGTCCGAGACCCGGGTGGAGTCGGTCCGGTGGTAGGTGATGATCCCGCCCTCGAAGAGGTCCTGGGCCAGCCGCATCACGCGCTCGGAGGAGAGCCGCAGGCGGCGCGTCGCGACCTGGAGCATCGTTCCGGTCTCGAAGGGTGGCTGAGGCCCGATCTCCCGCTCCTCTCGGCGGACCCGTACGACCTCCGCCGGGCACCCCTCCAGCGCCCGAAACGTGCGCTGGGCCAGCGACTCATCCCGGACCTTGAGCCGAACCTCCGCCAAGGTTACCCCGCCCCTCCCGCAGGAGCTCCAGCGTCAGGGACAGCGCGAAGAGGGCCTTGCGGGACACCCGGTCGCTCTTCGGCGGGTAGGGCATGGAGACGTTGAACCTTCGGTGCCGCGCGATCCCGCCCGATGGCACGTGGACGACCCGCGGTGGTCGCGCGTCCCGGGGCCAGGGGATCCGGGTGCGGGCCCGGACCCGGTCCCTCCCAGGGTGGTCCTCACTCCAGGGTATGGAGAGGAGGGCTGCGCAGCGCAGCCGGCGCGGTAGGCAGGGGTGGCGGGCGTCCGGCTCGGTTAGCCTGGCCTCGACGGGCCGCAGGGTCACCTGGTCGGGGTGGATGGGGTCGAGGAGCCGGTGCCCGAAGGACCATCGGTCGGTGCGTTGACAGTGTCCCCAGGGGGCGGGTCGGTACGCCCGCCGGAGGAACTCCGGGTACAGGTACTGTCGGAACGCCATGGAGGTCCCGAGGGCCGCTCCGGTCCCGCGACTATAAATGGGGTGGCCTTTAGGAGCGCCGGTCGCCACCCTTGAAGTCCAGGTGCAGCCGGGAGGGGGCGGGTCGTCGGTCCCCGTGGTACTTGCCGCTGAACTCCGGGTACACCCGTTCGGCCGCGCTGGAGAGCCGGTGGAACACGATCTGTACGACCCGCATGCCGGGCCGCAGCTTCACGGGCATGGGGTTGAAGTTAACGAGCTCCAGCGTGAGCCGGCCGCGCCAGCCGGGGTCCACGTACCCGGCCTCGACGTGCGCCTGGATGCCGAGCCGGCCGAGGGAGGAGCGGCCGTGCAGGACGCCGGTGATCTCGGGCGAGTTGATCTCGATCCACTCGTGGGTGACGCCCAGGACGAGCTCGCCCGGGTTGATCACGAACTCCTCGTCCTCGTCGAGCACGATCCGCTCCGTGTTCTCGCCCGCGTCCTCGGTCGGATCGATGCACGGCTTGTGCAGGGTCTTGAAGACGACGAACTCGTTCCCCAGGCGCAGGTCCAGGCTCGCGGGACCGAGGGCCTCCTCCAGGTAGTCCTCGTCCAGCGGATCGATCACGATCTCGCCCGTCTCCAGCGCCCGACGGATGTCCCGGTCGGAGAGGACCGTCAAGGGCGCGCCCCCCGGCCGGCGCGTTTCGGTGCGTGCGCCCGCGGTTTCTCAGTCCACCCGGATCTCCCGGCGCTTCAAATCCACCGTGCCCCCGACGCGGGCGGCCGCCTCAACGAGGGCCTTGACCTCGCGCGGCGGCAGTCCCACCTCCCGGCCGATGCGGCGGCACTCGTCGAATTCCGCCTTGACCGTGACCGGCTCCCCGTCCGGGGTTTCGGCGACCTTCACGCTCACCTCCCAGCGTCGGTCCCCGTACCGCACCTCCACCGTCTCGAACCGGGAGGGGACGGAGTAGACGCCGTCCGCGTCGAACCGGTCGACGCCCGTGGAGCCCGTTAGGGTCATGATCTCGCGCGCCACGCGCTCGGCCGTCCCGTCGGGGTCGTCCCCGCCGTCGACCAGGACCAGAAGCACGTGCCCGGGCCGGTTCTTCTTGGTCGTGCACGGCAGGACGTGGCACGCGAGCACCTCGTCTCGCTCCACGAGCCGCTGGATTGCGTCCCCCAGGACCTCCCCGTCCCGGTCGTCCACCACGGTGACCAGGAGCGTGAGGTGGGAAGGGTTGTAATCCAGGCTCAAGGGGGACTCACCCCTGGGGCGAGGGTGTTGGGATGGGAGCTCTCGGGCTACCTGGACTTCCTTCGGACCGTGATCCTCTCCGCCGCGGTGGGCATGCTCATCGGGGTGGAGCGGGAGCACGCGCGGCCGGCCCGCCGGGTGGCCGGGTTCCGTACTTTCACGCTGACGGGGCTGCTCGGCGGCCTCTCCACGTACCTAACGCGGGTCGGGGTAGGGCCGCTGGCGGTCGCCGTGCTCGCGGGCACGGTCGGCCTGGTCACCCTCCTCTACGCCATGCGCGTGTACCGGCGGCGCTCGCTCGGGGTCGTGACCCCGCTGGCCCTGATGGTCACCCTGGTGGCCGGCGGGCTCGTGGGGCTGGGCCGGTTCAAGGAGGGGGCCACGCTCGCCATCCTGACCGCCGTCGTGCTGCTCTCCCGGTCCCGGGTCCACCCGATCCTGCGGCGGCTCTCGGATCGGGATGTGCTGGACGCGATCACGGTCTTCTCGCTGGCCGCGCTGGTCTACCCGATCTGCCCGCCGGGCCCGGTGGACCCGTGGGGCGTGCTCAACCTGCGGAGCGTGATCGAGATCGTGCTGATCGTGCTGGCGGTGACGGCGATCGGGTACGTGGGCATGCGGGTCTCGGCGCGGGGCGGGGCCCTGGCCACGGGGCTGGTCGGCGGGTTCGTGAGCAGCTCGGCCACGACGGCGACGGTGGCGTCCCGGTTCCGCGAGGTGCCCCGGGTCGTGGCGGTGGTCGTGCCGGCCGCGACGGCCGTGGCCGAGCTCCGTAACATGGCGTACGTGGGCGTGGTCTCCAGGAGCCCGGAGGTGCTCCGGTGGGTCGCGCTCGTCGCCGTCCCGGCCGCGCTCGCCGGCCTCCTGGTCGCCGCGCTCGGAACGGGCCGGCTGGAGGTGGACGAGGAGCGGCTGTGGGGGATCCTCCGGCGGCGGGTCCGCTCGCCCCTGTCCCTGAAGCCGGCGGTGAAGCTGGCGCTGCTGATCTCGGGGTTCACCATGGCGCTGAAGGTGGCCCAGCTGCTCGCGGGCCGGTCCGGGGTGGTGGTGGGCGTCGTGGTGGGCTCGCTGGCGAGCAGCCACGCGATGAGCCTGACGCTCGCGTACATGGCCGCCTCGGGGAAGCTCGCCCCGGACGTGGCCGGGCGGCTGATCGCGCTCGCCTCCCTGGAGACGGGGCTCGTGAAGCTGCTCTGGGTCGGCGCGTTCGGCGGGCCGAGGCTCGTGCGGCGGGTGTGGCCGTACCTCCTCCCGCCGGCCGCGGCGGGGGCGGCGGGGCTGCTCGCGGGCCTGCTGCTCGCCTAGCGCAGCTTGCGGAATCGGGCCACGAAGAACCCGGACGTGTCGTGCACGTGCGGCCACATGCGTCCGGCCTCAAGGGACGGGGAGACGCCGTTCACCTTGAGGGGCGGGCTGAGGAAGTCGAACTCGGAGCGCACGTCCTCCGCCCGCAGCCGCTCGGTCTTGA
>JBDOKE010000018.1:0-4829 GCA_039833815.1 Methanobacteriota archaeon
GGTCCAGCTCGCCCTGATCTACCAGCTTTTTCACGTAGTACACCGCGTGAGCGGACTCGAGCGCGGGTAGAATGCCCTCCGTCTCATTGAGCATGACGAACCCTCGGAGCGCCTCCTCGTCCGTGACCGCGTCGGCGGTGACGCGACCCTCGTCGACGAGGAACGCCAGCTCCGGGCCGACGCCCGGGTAGTCGAGGCCCGGGGCGATGCTGTGGGTGGTCCGGATCTGACCGTGCTCGTCCTGCAGGACCTTGGTGCGGCATCCGTGGAGGATCCCGGTCTCGCCCGCGCACAGGGAGGCCGCGTGCTCGCCCGTGTCCAGCCCCTTGCCCGCGGCCTCGACCGCGTACAGGGCGACCTCCTCGTCGTCCAGGAACTCGTAGAAGATCCCGATCGAGTTGCTGCCTCCGCCCGTGCAGGCCACGATCGCGTCCGGTAGTCCTCCCTCCAGCTCCTGGATCTGCTCCTTCGTCTCCCGGCCGATCACGCGCTGGAACTCGCGGACCATCCAGGGGTACGGGTGGGGACCCACGACGGAGCCTAGGAGGTAGTGCGTGTTCTCCAGGTTCGTGATCCAGTCGCGGAGCGCCTCGTTGATCGCGTCCTTGAGCGTCTGCGTCCCGGCCTTGACCGGGTGGACCTTGGCCCCCATGAGCTCCATCCGGAACACGTTGTGCTTCTGGCGCTCCACGTCCACCGCGCCCATGTAGATCTCAACCCGCTTACCCAGGGCCGCGCCGGCCATGGCCGTGGCGAGCCCGTGCTGGCCCGCACCCGTCTCGGCGATGAGCCGGTCCTTCCCCATCCGATCGGCCAGGAGGGCCTGGCCCAGCGTGTTGTTGAGCTTGTGCGCGCCCCCGTGCACGAGGTCCTCCCGCTTGAGATACACCTTCACGCCGAGCCGACGGGACAGGTTTCGGGCGTAATACAGGGGGGTGGGGCGTCCCGCGTACCTGCGCCACAGCTCCTCGAGCTCCTCCCAGAAGCCTGGGTCCTCGCGCGCCTCCTTGAACGCGTCCTCCAGCTCCTCCAGCGCGGGCATCAGGGTCTCCGGCACGAAGCGGCCTCCGTACTCACCGAAGTAGCCGTCCTCGTCCGGGTACCGGTCTACGTAGCCCAACCGGGGCGCCCCCTTACAGGGAGTTGACGACCTCCTCGAACCGTTCCTCGCAGACGTTCTCGGTGATGACCTTGCAGACCTCCTCGAAGATCCGGGCGCCCGCGTCGAGGTCCTCGGGGGCGAAGATGGAGGAGGCGACGATGGCGACCCCGGACCCGTGACGCTCGGACAGCCGAACGGCCCGCTCCGCGCACGCGCGGATCAGGGAGCGCCGCACGACCGTGCCGAAGATGACGGCGGGCGCCCCGTGCGTGCGAGCCACGTCGTACAGCGTGCCACCGGTGGCGGTGACGAAGAGGAAGACCCGATCGGAGAGGTCGACCACGTCTTTGATGCGCGGGCCCGCGTTGGGCACGATCTCGGCGATCTCGGCCCCCTCCTCCTCCACGCCCTGCCGTGCCATCCGCGCGTTCTCCTCGCCGCCGTCCACCACCAGCACCACCTCGGTGTCGTGCTCCACGGCGAGTCGACCCGCCTCCCGGCCCCGCTCCACCGGGTCCACGCCCTTCGGCGCGTCCGCGAACGGGTACTTGGAGGCCCGTTTCCTCACCAGGACCTCGTAGGCGCGGTCGGGGGCGGCCCCGAGCACCTCTACGGCGCCACCCCGGAGGGCGACCTCCGCGGCGGAGGAGGTGTTGACCACGTCCACCACGACCACCACGTCGCCATTGAGCGCGGCCTCCGCGGCCCCGCTCGCCCCAATGGTCATTTTGACCGAGGACATGACCGGACCCCGGGGTGGTCGGGAGTGCGGGCTACCAGCCTGATGAAGGTGACCGCCGTACTCGGGTTCCTGATCGGGGCGGCCGCCGGGTTCATCAGCGTTTCACCCGCCAAGGAGGAGGTGCTGAAGGAGCGGGAGAAGAGCAAGGAGATCCTACCTCCGGAGCTGAAGCACCGGAAGCCTCACCCGGTCTCACCCTCCCACATCGCGGGGCGGGTGAAGGTGAAGGACGTGGGCGTATCCGGGAGCGGGGCCGGAGGTGGTGAATCGCAGTCCGGAGGCCCGGGCCCATCGGCGTCGGGCGGTGGAGGTCCGGGCGCCGGTGCCGGGGTCAGCTCCGGACCCGGCTGAGGGCCCGCTCCCGCACGAACTCGGCGACCTCCATCGTCCGCTTGTCCCCGCCCAGGTCCGGGGTCACGCATCGCTCCCGGATGGCGTCACCGACGGCCTCCCAGACGGCCCTTGACGCCTCCTTCTCCCCCAGCCAGTCGAGCATCATGGCGGCGGAGAGGATGGCGGCGAGGGGGTTGGCGATGCCCCGGCCGGCGATGTCGGGGGCGGACCCGTGCACGGGCTCGAACAGCGCGTGCTCCTCCCCCACGTTCGCGCTCGGCGCCAGGCCGAGTCCACCCACGAGGGCCGCGGCCTCGTCCGAGAGGATGTCGCCGAACATGTTCGGCGTGACCATCACGTCGAAGCGCTCGGGCTCGGTGATCAGGAACATGGCGGCCGCGTCCACGTAGTACTCCTCGAACCGCAGGCCCCGGTCCTCCACCACCTCCCTGCAGACGTCCCGGAACAGGCCGCACGTCTCCCGCATCACGTTCGCCTTGTGCACGCAGGTCACCGTGTCGGCGCCCCGGTCCTCGGCGATGTCGCACGCGATCTCCGCGATCCTCCGGGCCCCCTCCTCCGTGATGATCCTCAGCGTGTAGGCGGCGCCCCGGAAGCGCCCCTCCACGCCCGCGTACAGCCCCTCCGTGTTCTCGCGCACGATCACGAGATCCACGTCGTCGCGCACGTACGGCTCGCCCGTGAGCTCCCGGAGCCCCTCAAAGCCGCGAACGGGTCGGACGTTCGCGTACAGGTCCAGCTCCTGCCGCAGGCGGACGATAACGTCGGCCGCGGTCTCCCCGGCCGCCCCGAACAGCACCGCGTCGGCCTCGCGGCAGGTCTCCAGCGTCTCCTCCGGGAGCGGGTCGCCGTGCTTCTCCGCGCACGCGTCGCCCGCCTCGCACTCCACGAACTCGGCGTCGATCAGGGGTTCGATCACGTGTAGGGCGGCCTCGATCACCTCGGGACCGATCCCGTCGCCCGGCACCACGGCGATCCTGTACAACGACCGTCACCCCTCCAGCGCCTCCGGTCCGTGCCTCCGGATCAGCCCCACCAGCCCGCCCGCCTCGAGTATCCGCATCATGAACTCCGGCAGCGGCTTCGCCCTCAGCTCCCTTCCGGTCGTGAGGTTCCGGATCACCCCATCGGTCAGTCGCACCTCCGCCTCGTGCCCCGTCTCGAACGCGTCGGTCACGCCGGGGCACACGACCACGGGTAGCCCCACGTTCACGGCGTTCCGGTAGAAGATCCGGGCGAAGGACTCGGCGACCACGCACGCGATCCCGGCCGCCTTGAGCGCGATCGGCGCGTGCTCCCGGGAGGACCCGCACCCGAAGTTCCGGCCCGCGACGAGGATGTCGCCCTCCCGCACCTTCTCCGGGAACTCCGGGTCCGCGCCCTCCATCACGTGCCTAGCCAGCTCCTCGGGGTCCTGGGTGGTCAGGTATCGGCCCGGGATGATCTGGTCCGTGTCCACGTTGTCCCCGAACACCCAGACGCGGCCTCGAAGGACCTCCTCCAAGCGGCGGCCCCGGGCGGCCCCGGGCGCGCGGCGTTATCACCTTTGTCCGGGACCACCGCCCTCCCCCTCGACGGTCGCCAGCACGTACACGGCGTCCGCTACGGGCACCACCCCGGTGAGCCCACCCTGGCGGACCACGTAGGCGCGGTCCGAGAACTCCCTAGCCATCCTCCACAGGGCCTCGTGGAGCGGCGTGTTGGGGGAGACGGTGACGACGCTCCGCGCGTAGTCGATCGCCCGGAACCGCTTCAGGCCGCGGCGGTGGGCGATCGCGTCCAGGAGGGCCGCCAGGACCTCGCGGTCGCCGACGCGGCCCACCGGCCGCCCGTCCTCCACCAGGACCGCGTACCTGCGGCGTCGCTCGCCGACGGCGCGGGCGACCCTGGCGATCGAGGAGGACGCGTCCAGCGCGAGCGGTCGCCTCCACCTCACGTCGCCCACCGACAGGCGCTCGGGCCCGCGCGGCGGTCGCTCCACGCGGGGCCTCCCTTCGGAGGGGTCGAGCCCGGGCGGCACGTGGTGCCCCCGGTAGTTGCCGGTCAGCGCGCGGGCGATGTCGATCGCGAAGAGCGTTCCGTAGACGCCCCGGCGGGAGCCTGGGGAGCGCACGAGCGCGTACGTGACGCCCCTGCGCACGATCTCGACCGCGGCGTCCAGCAGGGAGTCGCCCGGGGCGATCACCGCCCCGGGGCGGGAGAACCTCCACGCCTCGGCTCGGAGCGCGTCCCCTTCGAGGGAGCGTAGGGCCCGGACGACGTCCGCCTCCTCGACCACCCTCACGGGGTCGCGCTCGCTCAGAAGCACGATCCCGGGGACGCGGTGGAGCACCATGGCCTTGATCGCGCTCCACAGGGGCCGGTCAGGGTTGAGGGTGATCACGCCGTGGCGGACGAACTCCGAGGCCCGGTGCCGGGTCAGCGGGGTCGGGTCGAGGTCCCCCTCATCGTTCTCGGAAAAGGGGAGATCATCGCGCTGAGGCCCCGTGGGTGGGGAGGTGGTGGGGGGTTACCATCTGCGCGGCGTCTCGCGTTTCGGTGGGTCTTTATCGCGCCTCCTTGACTTTCCGGTAGGCCCTGAGCGCCTCCCGCTCCCGGGGCTTGACGATGGGTCGCTCGGGAACGAAGGGG
>JBDOKE010000019.1:0-6760 GCA_039833815.1 Methanobacteriota archaeon
TACCGCGGCCCCGGCGGCCTGCTGGAGAGCCTGCAGACGTCCACCCTGGACCTGGTCGTGCCGGCCCGGCCGTTCGTGGCCCGGGGCGGGCGACTTTATCCGGAGCTCGAGTACTGCGACGTGGGGTTCGCCACGCACGGACGGGCCTTCCTGGCGCTGACCGCGGCGTTGGTGGAGGGGGAGGGGGAGTCGGAGGAGCTACTGCACGCGGCGGCCGCGCTCGCGTGCGCGCCGCTGCTGCAGGCGTTGGGTTACCGGGGGGACCCGTGGCGGTGCGTGGACGAGCTGGCGCCGGTACTGGACGCGCCCGAGGCGCGGGAGCTTCCCCGGTACCAGCGGGACCGGTTGGAGGCGCTGGAGTGGCTGGCGCTGGGTAAGAAGCTTCCGAGGGTGCGGACGCCAGGGCTGGAGCTGTGGCTGGTGGAGGCGGTGGGTGAGGTGGAGCCGGTGGCGGCGGAGTTCGTGGATCACCCAGAGCTGGTGGTCTACCAGACGGATCGGTGCTTCCTGGGCCTAGTGGTGAGGGGCGAGGACGGCCGGGTTCCGGTGGAGCCGGAGGACGTGCTGGAGGAGGCTGGGGACTGGGACGTGTGGGTGGCCGTTCGGGGCCCGATTCGGCCCCGGGAGGACGCGGACCCGCTGGTGGATCGGGTGCGGCAGGTTCGGTTGGGCGAGGAGCGGGGTGAGGTGCCCTCACCGGAGGAGGGGGACGCGTGGGCGGGCCTGTACCGGTGGTGGGGGTGGTGGCGGGGTCGTCGGTTCCGTCCGCTGAGGGGGGCGCCGATGTCGCTCTCTCGGCTGGCGTGGTTCGCGCGCCGGGCGGATTTGGGGATGCTGCCGGAGGTGCTCTTGGGTGAGGTAGAGGGGGTGGACGTGCGGGTGGAGACGCCGTGGGAGGCCGTGGTGGAGGGGGAGCCGGGGGAGGCGTTCGAGGCGGCCTGCCTGTCGAGCCTCGGGCTGGGGTTCGCTATGACGCTGAACCCGCCGGCGGAGGCGCACGATCCGATGTCGGTGCTGGATGCGGTTGGTGAGGTGGCGGACCGGGTGGGGACGCGTCCGGTGAAGGAGGCGCTGCGGGCGTTCCCGGTGGGCGTGTCGTTGGGCTCGCTGAGGCCGTTGGAGGGAATTCGCATTCGGTGGGATGGAGGGGAGGTGACGGTGGGGTGGGAGGAGGCGACGCTGCTGCCGTGGTGGGTGGCCTCGCTGGGTAACATCGGTGAGGACGTGGTGGAGGAGCTGGTGAAGCGGCCGGAGATCGTGGAGTCAGAGGAGTTCGAGCGGGAGTACGTTCGAACGGCGTTGGCCTCGGAGCGGCGCGCGCTGAGGCTGTTCCGGCGGCTGTGCCGGGAGCGGGGTAGCGAGGCGGCGGTGAACCTGTTGAAGCTCGCACATGAGGGGCCAAAGCTGAGGTTTGAGGCGCTGGAATGGGTTCGTGATATTTCGGGAGAACCTTAGGTATCAACAACCTTTATCAAACGAAAAACGTGTCGGGCGCCCCGTCGGGGTGTGATCGACGCGCCCGCGGTGAGTGCGAGACTATCGGAGCGAACGCGGGCGAAGGGAGCTTAACCCGGAGCGGTCCGCTCCCGGTCAGGGCGTCGAGGTGGAGCTGCCGGACGAGGTGTTGGAGGAGCCGATTCGGGCGGCCCGGAACGCGAACATGCTCCCCACGCCCGAGGTGGTCTCGAAGCTGCTGCAGGACCGGGTGCAGAAGGAGCGGTTCCTGAACGACGTGCTGGAGCCAGAGGTGGCTCGAGCGCATCGGGAGGGCTACCTGCACATTCACGACCTGGACTACGCCCTGACCCGGTCCAACTGCTGCCAGCACGACTGTCGGTGGGTGCTGAGGCACGGGCTGTACGCGCGCAGTCCCATCGGCCGGCTCACGTGCGTGAGCAAGCCGGCGAAGCACGCGGAGGTGGCGGTTCTGCACATCCTGAAGTGGCTGATGACGTCGCAGAACTTCTTCGCCGGGGGTCAGGGACAGGACTTTGTGAACTTCCTCGTGGCCCCCTACATCGCGGAGGAGGGGCTCAGCTACGAGGAGGTCAAGCAGCTGGCCCAGATCATGATGTTTGAGGCGACGCAGGACCTCGTGGCCCGGGGTGGCCAGCCCGCGTTTACCAACGTGAACCTCGAGCTCACCTGCCCGGAGTTCCTGGAGGACGAGCCGGCGATCGGTCCCCGGGGCCGGGTGGTAGGCACCTACGGGGACTTTGAGGAGGAGGCACTCATGTTCGCCCGGGCCCTGCTGGAGGTGCAGCTGGAGGGGGACGCGGCCGGGGCCCCGCTCAAGTTCCCGCAGCTGATCGTCAAGGTGCGACCGGGGTACGACGAGGAGACGCTGGAGCTCGCCTTCCGGGTGGCGGCCGAGAATGGGGCCGTGTACTTCGCCAACCTGCTCAACCCGAGGTGGCGTCGGATCGTGGGCGAGAACGTGAACTACATGGGCTGTCGAACCTGCCTGGCGACGAACTGGACGGGTGAGTGGGACGTGGACACCATCCGCACTGGCAACTTCGAGTACGTGACCCTGAACCTGCCCCTGATCGCGCACGAGGCGGGGGACGAGGACGCGTTCCTCGAGCGGCTCCGGGAGTACTGCGAGCTCGCTCGGCGGGCCCTACTGGCCCGGTGGCGGTGCGTGAAGCGGTGCCTCGAGGCGGGACTGTACGACGGGTGCCAGAACTGGCGCCCGAACGGGGAGGGGGAGCCCTACTTCCGATACGAGCACACGACCTGGAGCCTCGGGTTCGTGGGGCTCGCCGAGGCGATTGAGGTGCTCACCGGGACCCACTTCTGGGAGGACCGGTCGGCCCTCCGGCTGGCCCTTCGGATCGTGGAGTGCCTGAACGAGATCCGCGAGGAGTTCCACGAGCGGGACGGGCGACGATGGTCGGTCGTCCAGTCCCCCGCGGAGTCCGCGGCCGAGCGGCTCGCTCGTGCCTACCTGAGGAAGTTCGGGGACGAGGCCGTCGTCAGGGGGACCAGGGAGCGCCCGTACCTGACCAACTCGTGCCACGTGCCGTACGACGTGGAACTTGACGTCGTGGACCGCGTGGAGCTCGAGGCGAGGTTCCACCCGCTCACGCTCGGCGGGCACATCGCCCACATCTGGCTGGGGGAGCGCGTGAACTTCCCGGAGACCCTGGCCAAGTTCGGCGTGCGGCTCATGCGCAAGAACACCGTCGGGTTCCTGGCCTTCACCCGGGATTACAGCGTCTGCGACCGGTGCCAGCGCACCTACGAGGGCGTCGTGGAGCGGTGCCCGGAGTGCGGGGCCCGGACCACTGTATGGTCCCGGGTGACCGGGTATCTGGCCCCTGTGGACTCGTTCGTGGACGGTAAGAAGCAGGAGCACCGGGAACGGTACCGCCACTTCCTCTAGCCCCCGACCCCGGCCTATCGTTAAGGATAACGTAACGATGGGGGGTTCCGGCTTGGGCGAGTTTCACGTGACCGTGGATCTAACCACCCGATGCCCCCACTCGTGCCCCCACTGCAACCTTCGTCAGGACGCGTACGGAGCGCGCGACCTGGACCTGGACGAGCTGAACCGGCTCCTCCGCGAGCTGGACGATCGGTACGACGTCGGGTTCGTCATCCTGACCGGCGGCGAGCCCTGCCTGCATCCCCGGTTTGAGGAGGCGATGGACCTGTCCCGGCGCTACGACGCGGGCGTAGGGGTGAACGTGGCCACCGAGGTCCACCCGGCGCTCTCCGACGCGGACCACGTGTACGTGGCGGTCGAGCCGCACCGTGAGTACGGGCTGCGCGGGGCCCTGCGCGCCTGGGAGCGGGTCGCGCGGCTGGAGCCCGGCGAGCTCTACGCGAACACGGTCGCCTGCCGGGACACGTTCCAGGACCTGGAGCGCGTCAACGAGCTCGTGATCGAGCGGGGTGCCTCGGCGCACTTCATCATCGCCTACGTGCCGCGGGGTCGCGACGACCCCCTGGACCGGTACCCGCACGATCGACTCCCCGCACTGGTGAGGGGACTGGAGCGGGCCCTCCTGGCCGGGATGCCCTTCCAGGAGGAGGTTCCGTTCACCTCGTGCCGACACGGCGAGTACAACGTGCACGTGCGGGCCGACGCCCGGCTCACCCCGTGTCAGCACTGGAAGGGGTTCGTGTTGGAGGACCTGGACGAGTTCGAGCGACTGAGGGAGCTGGAACCCCGCGGACCGTGCCGAGACTGCCCACGGTACGGGGAGTGCCAGGGCGGGTGCAACGCGTACGCCTGGAACGTGTCCGGGAGGCTCATGCCCGACCCCCGGTGCCCTCGGGCGCGTGGAGATGGAAACGATCTTAACTACAGGTAGGATAACGGGGGAGGGGTGGGAAGCGTGAGACCGCTGCTGCTCACCGTGGTTCTGATGGTAACGGCGACGGGCGCCTCGGCCGCGGAGGAGTACCCCGTGATCGGTGAGGTGGTCGGCCCGTTCAAGGTGAAGATCACCAGGGCCGAGCCCGTGGACGCCCAGAAGTACGCGGTGGTCATAGGGGACCGCTACGTGGACCTGATCATGGTAGAGAAGGGGGATTTGCAGGGCTCCGGTCCGCTCAAGACGCAGCCGTTCCTGCTGCCGGTTCCGAGGGAGAAGGTGAGCATTGAGGGCACCAGGGTGTCCTTCCCGGGTGACCTCGTCGGCCGGGTGATCTCGGCGTACTGCCTGAACCCGATGGGGCGTCACCCGATCGGTGAGATGGTCCTGCCCACGTGGGAGGAGCTCAAGGGACGGTTCGTGCAGGTCAAGGTGGTCACGGTGACCGGGCCACGGGTGGAGAAGAGGTTCCTGAGGCCGGACTGGGTTCAGCGGGTGGTGCGGCGGGTGGAGAGCGTCATCAGCCCGGAGCAGTGGAGCCGGAGGGCGCAGGTTATCGTGTGGGTGACCGAGGCCTCCGTGCCTCAGGAAGTGTCCGTGCAGGCCCGCGTTAGCGTGGACGTGCAGGCCACGGTTCGAGTGAACACTCAGGAGTTCTTCCGCCTGAACCGGTCCGAGCTGCGGAGGCTGACCGGCCCGGGCGCGAAGGTGGTGCAGGAGCTGCTGAACTTCTTCTCCAACGAGGAGAACATGAAGCTGATGGAGGGCGAGGCTCGGGCGGCGCTGGACTTCGCCCGGCGGTACCTGAGTGACGTCGTGGCCGCGGTGCAGCAGGAGGCCAAGAGGACGTACTGGAAGCTGCCGGTGGCGATGTTGGCGCTGGCCACCCTGGTTCTACCGGCCCGGTTCCGGCGCCGGTAGCCCCCCTTCGCCCTTTCTTCGCCCTTTCCTTCGGAGGGTCGGGCGCAAGGACCACCCTCGTCATCCCGCTCCGGGTCGGTGCCGGGGGTGCTCCTCATTCCAGCGTCTCTCGCACGATCTCGAGCACCTTCTCCCTCGTGAGCCTGTCCGGGGCCGACCCGCCGCCCTGAGCCACCGTCTCGTCGCCGCCACCGCCGCCGTTTACGATCTCTCCGATCCTCCGAATTAGCTCTACGGCCGGGGGCGCGTCCTCGCCGCTGCCCACCACGACCTGACACGAGTCGCCGGCGGTGATCTTAACCACCATGACGAGGTCCGGGTGCTCCCGGACGAGCTCCTGCACCGTGCCGACCACCGGCTTGAGCTCCACCCCCTCCAGCTCCAGGTAGGCGACCCGGAGGTCGTCGACCGGCTCGGCGCGCTCGGGGGCGGCCATCAGCTCCGCCTCCACCAGGCGCTGCTCGAGCTCCTGAATCCGCTTCCGCTGCTCCTTCCACTCGTTGAAGAACCGCTCCACGGTCCTCGGCAGGCTCTTCGGGTCGACGTCGAGCACGCTGCAGGCCTCGCTCAGGGTGTCCTCCAGCTCCCAGATCCGCTCCAGGGCGGCCTCACCCGCGGCGAACCGAAGCCGCTCGACGCCGTCCTGGATCCGCTCCCGACCCAGGATCTTGATGGGGCCGATCTCGCCGGTCCGGTCGCAGTGCGTGCCGGCGCAGGCCTGCACGTTCCAGTCCTCGATCTCGACGACCCGGATCTCCCGGCCCGGCACCACGCCGCCCTGATAGAGCTCGAGCCCGTACCGTCGCTCGGCCTCGTTCCGATCCACGAAGGACTTCCGGACGGGCAGGTCGCGCATGACGATCTCGTTCGCCAGTCGCTCGATCTCCCGGAGCTCCTCATCGGTCACGCGTCGGTGGTGGGTGATGTCCAGTCGAGCCTCTGTGGGTGACTTGTGCGCCCCCGCCTGCCAGACGTGGTCCCCCAGCACGCGTCGAGCGGCCTCGAGGATGACGTGCGTGGCCGTGTGGTGCCGGGTGAGTCGCTCGCGCCGCTCGCGATCGATGCGGGCCCTAACCTTGGTCCCCGGGTCGGGCACGTCGCCCTTCACCCGATGGAAGACCACGCCCCGCACCTTCTGGACGTCGACGACCTCGGCCCGGCCGCCGTCCCACTCGAGGACGCCGTGGTCGGCCTCCTGGCCGCCACCTTCCGGGTAGAAGTACGTCTCGTCGAGGACGACCCAGCTGCCGTCCTCGGTCTCCACCACGTCGATCACCTCGGCCTTGAACTCGCGACGCCGCTCGTCCTCGTAGAACCTGAGCGGCGTTTCGGGTAAGTCCCGGTCGACGGCCGCCCGCTCGAGCTCGGCCAGGACCTCGGGCTCCTCCTCTTCCTCCGCGCCCTCGTGCCGCTCGGCGACCCGGGAGTAGAAGTCGTCGGGCACCTCGACCTCGACGCCTTCCTCCTCCGCGATCTCTCGGACCAGCTCAGGCGGCACGCCGTGCGAGTCGTAG
>JBDOKE010000020.1:0-9918 GCA_039833815.1 Methanobacteriota archaeon
CGTGCGCCCCGCCCGACTCGGTGATGGCGGAGCAGCCCCGGTTCACCGAGGCGACGAGCGCGCCCTCCGTCGTCGCCAGCGGGACGTAGTACTCCCCGTCCGCGTACTCCCCGCGCACGCGCAGGGGTCCCGCGATCCCCACCGGGATCTGCACGGCCCCGATCATGTTCTCGATGTTCTTGTCCATCGCCCGGTTCGCGTCGATCGTGTACTTACCCAGGTGCTCGAGCCGGGCCCCCGTGAGCTTCTCCACCGCCCGGCGGCGCACCTCCGTCGCCAGCTCGCTGTCCCCGTCCGTGTACTCCTCCACCTCGTAGAACTTGATCTCACCCTTCGCGACCCGCTCCGCGAGCTCCTCAATCCGCTCCTCGTCCACGCGCAGCCCCCGCGGTACGGTCCACGCGCGGGCTAAAAGCGGCTCGACGCGGTGCGGGGCCGCACGCCGATCCGGGCCAGCCCCTCCAGCAGCCGGTGCGCGAGCCGCGCCGCCCGTCCCGCCAGGGGCAGGAGCGGCTCCCCGTCCGGGGCGTCCAGCACCCACACTCGGCGGGAGGGCAGCGGGAACTCGAGCGTCAGGGCGAAGGGGACCCGATCCGCGCCCAGCAAGGAGACCAGCAGCGAGTCGTCGCGCAACCTCACGCTCGCCAGCAGGCCCGGCCCGCGCGCCACGTGGCCGACCGATCGCGCGTACTCCAGGAGGGAGACCGCCCGATCCAGGTGCCGGGCGATCAGACGGCGGTACAGCCGGAGCGGACCCTCGGAGGAGACGCGATCCGTCACCTCACGCCGCAGCTCCCGTCGCAGCCCCGGGCTGAACCGGGACGGAACGACGACCCGAGCCCCGGAGCGCGTCACGTGCACGTAGGCGAGCACGCGGTCCCGGATCACCCTTACGGTGCCCTGAAACGCGGCCCAGGACGCCTCGCGCACCAGGCTCCGGGCGAGCCTCCGGTAGTAGGGCACCCCAGCCCCGCTCGATCCGCCGGCCTCTCCGGGTAAGTAGGTTGGGGCGTTAGAGGAGGGAGTAGACGCCGAGGGAGATCAGCAGCGTGTACGGGGCGACCCCGCGGAGGGAGAACTCCAGGGACCCCAGCTGACCGGACCTTAGCTCGCTCACCCGGACCGCCAGCGCCGAGGCCCCCGCTAGGAGTCCCGCCACGGCCCCCGCCGTGCCGAGCCACGGTCGCACCGCGTGCAGCGGACAGAGGAGGACGGCGGCCGCGCCGGCGGCGACGGAGAGCCACGTCCACGGGCACCGGCGGACCATCGCCGGGAGGGCGAACTCCAGCGCCACGCCCGCCGAGAGTCCGGCGATGACGGCGTGGATCATAGCCAAATCGGTCTCACACCCGGGTCGGTGATGAGGCTGAGGAACTTGGGGGCACCGGCTACCCGCACCCCGTCCATCAGGTCTTCCTGGTCGATCCCGCGCGCCTCCAGGCTCAGCTCGCAGGCGTAGGCCTCGACGCGCTCCTGATCTAGGATCTCGGCCGCCTTGTCGACCAGGGGCGGGAACTCCGGGTGGCGCACCTTCTCCGCCTCCCGCTCGACGAGCACCGTGACCCCGTCCATGATTCCGAAGATGATCACGTTGAGGTCCATGGCGAGCGCGGCCTCGGGGATCAGGAACGTGGCGTACGCCCGCTCCGGGTTGGCGGTCCCGGTGCTCTGGACGATCATCACGGTATCGATCCGGGCCGGTCGGGCGGGCGCCTCCTCCTCGCCGGACTCCTCCCCGGACACCCGGATCAGGAGGCGCACGCCGTCGTCGGACTCCTCCACGCTCAGGACCTCGTGACCCTTCTCGCGCGCGGTCTCGGCCACGTCCTCCGCGGCGCTCTTCGAGTCCACCAGCGCCTCCAGCACCTGGCCCGGTTCCATCTTGTCCAGCTCCTGGGCGACCATCACGGCGGGGCCGGGGCAGGCGGCGCCGCGGGCGTCCACCGTCCGGTCGGGTTCCATCGGACCCTCCCCCGCGACTGTTCGTGATTGTCGGTCAGTCGAGAACAGTCGACGGACCGTTTATAGGAATTAGCCGCGGTGTTTTCGTCCCGTAAGGAAACCGGTGTCCCCGGGCCGTGGGACCCCCTCTCATCCCGACGCGGAGCGGCGTCGAGGGGGCCCGCCGGGCTGTGCCGGGGTGCCGTACCGGGCGCTCATCGGCGGCGGTCGCCGGCTCGCGCCCGTCCCCCGGATGGTGAGCGTGACGGCCTCGGTCGGCGCCGCACTCTTCACCGCTCAGGGCCGGGCAAGAGTCCTCATCGGCCGGGCTTTAAAATGTCTATTCGCCCCTCCTCGGCGGCCGCGGCGGCCTCCCGCATGAGCTCCCGAGCCAGGTGGGCGGAGGACTCTCGGGCCACGATCCGGTACCGCTTCCCACCCACCTCGAGCTCGCCCCTCCGGACCCGGACCGCGGGGCAGAACTCCGCGCAGTACCCGCAGTGGAAGCAGTCCCCGGACCGCACGTCCGCGTACGGGTAGGGGCAGCGCTCCTCCAGGGCGCACGGGTCGCAGTTCTCGCACCGGGACGGGTCCCACTCCACCCGCTCCTGCACCCAAACGTCCGAGTACCGGGCCGCGCCCACGGGGCGGCGGTCCGAGAGGCGGGCCACGGGGAGCTCCGCGTCCTCGTGCCGGCGGTCCAGCCACTCGAGCGTCTCCTCCGTGACCGCGATCGCGGAGGCCACACCCGCGATGTTCTCCGGTCCCGCCGCCGTTCGGTACTCCCCCATGAACCGCGGGTCGCACTCGCGGAGGTCCGCGTGCAGGGTCAGGTTGGGGCGCTCGGGGGTGCTCCGGGTCCCGGTCCCGGTGATCACGGCGGGGGCGCCGCAGAAGAGCACGCGCCGGCCCGGTCGGTGCAGTCGGAGGTGCGGGTCGTGCTCCAGCGGGTTGTAGCCGCCGCACCCGCTGAACGCGGCCTCACCGGGGCGCAGGGGACGTGGGGCGAAGATGGTCCGCTCGGGCCCGGGGCCGTCGTGAACGAAGGCCGAGTAATTACGGAAGCAGGTGCGGGTGGAGGCGAGGAGGGCCCGATCGAGGTCCTCGGGGCCGACGGTGGCCTCGTGCTCGGTCCCGTCGTCCGCCACGGCCACCGCGTGGAACTCCCGACCGGCCGCGATCCGGCGGAGGAGCTCGGCCCCGGAGATCCTCCCCCGGAGGGTTGCGGGGACCAGGCACTCGACCAGGCCCAGGCGCTCGTTGGGGCAGGGGCCGACGGGGACGCGAATCCCCTCGAGCTCGACCTCCCGGAACCGGCGGACCTCGCCCGGATCGGCCACGCGGAAGGAGAGGATCCCGTAGACCCCGCTCATGAGGCCGACGGTGGCGCAGGTGACGGCGTCCACCTCGCGGCGCTCGCCCTCGGTCAGGTCCCAGAACTCGTCGATGGGGACGACGGTGGGCACGGTGCGGCCCCTACCGGAGCCAGTGCGCGCGCTCGGCGACGACGTACCCGTCCTCGGACTTGGGCGCGTTCTCGAGCATCTTCTTGCGGTACTCCGGGTCGCGCTCCGGCTCGTCCTCCCGGAACTCCCGGGGCTCGTCCACGATCATCGGGGTCTTCTCGTCCACGTCCACCTCCTCCAGACGTTCCGCGAACTCGTCCAGGAGCAGCATGGTCTCCTCCAGCACCTCCAGCACGTCGACGTCGTCCCGCTCGGAGGCCAGGGAGAGGTACGTGTCGAGCTCGAGCAGGCGGCGCAGCTCCTTCCGGTCCAAGCCCGGACGACCCCCGTCACGGGGGCGCGACCCTCTCCCCATCCAGGTACAGCCGGTGACGCACGATCACCGCGTCCAGGTGCACCTCGGACGCGTTCTCGCCACCGAACGTGCTGTTGTCGCCAAAGCCCACGTGCACGGTTCCTAAAGCTTTTTCGTCCTCTAACGGGTTTCCACACAGTTTAGCACCGGGATTCACCCCGACGCCCAGCTCGCAGACCACGTCCCCGCCCTCGACCTCCCTGACCAGCCGCAGGAACTCCAGGTCCCCGGGACCGTCGGCGTCGACGATCCTTCCCTCCCGGATCCGGAGCCGGAGGACCCCGTCCAGGCGCCCGTCCGGGGCCACGCTCCCGTCGATCACGAGCTCCCCCTCGGCCGAGCCCTCGACCGGGGCGATGAAGGCCTCGCCCGCCGGCAGGTTCCCGAAGGAGCCCGGCTCTCGCAGGTCCCCGTCGTCCGGGATCCCCTCCCGACCGGACAGGTCCAGGCGCAGCCGGGCTCCATCCCCGGTGACCAGCACGGCCTCCTCGGCCTCGGTGAGCCGCTCCGCGAGCTCGCGCGCCCGGCGGCGCAGCTCCCCGTAGTCCACGTCCACGGCCCGCTCCAGCGTCTCCCGGGTCGCCCCGGGCATCGAGGCCACCCGGGTCCCGGCCCGACACGCCCGCTCCCGCGCCCGCGTGTGCGAGATCGACCACGAGGTGAGCGCGACGACCGCGTCCGCCTCCCTCATGGCCGCCGCGGCGGGCTCGGGCGGCTCCTCCCCGTGCCGCTCCCGGGGCTCGACGACCATCAGCGAGCGATCGCAGCTCGCCGCCTCGAACAGCTCCCGGGCCAGCCCCTCCATCCCCGGGTCCGTGAGCACCAGCAGGCGCTCGTCCTTCCGCACCCCGAGGCAGTCCTCCAGGACCCGCCGCGTCCAGGCCATGCCCTCACTCCCGCAGCGGGCCCACGTCCGGATGGCCCTCGCGCCGGCCCGTGCCCGCCTCCCGGGTGAGCCGCTCCGGTTTCTCGAGCAGCTTGACCACGTTCAGCGCGTGCTCCTCCGCCCGGCGGACGGCCAGCTCGTACAGCTCTCGCTCGTCCTCGGCCTCGTCCTCGTGCACGAACACCTCGATGATGTGCGTGTTGGTGAGCAGCTGGGCCAGGATCAGGCCCATGGAGGCGACGAGCGCGCACTGCTTGTCGATCTCCGTCGGCCCGGGCATGCCGAAGGCCATGACGACGTCGCAGCCCTCCTCCTCGATCAGCCGCTTGCAGGCGACGGGTAGGTCCTTGATGCCGGGGACCGTGTACCGGCGGATCTCGACCCCGGGCAGGCGCTCCCTCAGGACCTTCTCCGCGACGGAGGCCATGTCCACGCGGGCGAAGGTCGTGTCCGCGAGGCCCACCCGGTACCGGGGCATCAGTCCTCCCCCCAGGCGCGCGGGTCCGAGGGCTCGGGCCGCAGCAGCCGGCCCGCGTCCAGCCGGAGGACCGCGTTCGCGCAGGCGCTCAGCGCGCAGAGCGTGCCCCGACCCCGGCCGACGGGCGTCTCGACCTCCGGGTACCGCCGGACGATGAACTTCACGTCCCCCTCCGCCTCCGTCAGGCGCTGCAGGACGGCGTTCCCGAGCGAGCTGATCGGCCGACCCACCCAGCAGTGCTTCAGGGGGCAGGCGTCGCAGTACGCCCGGAACAGGCGGCGCGAGGTCGCGGAGCCGTACCCCGCCTTGAGCTCCGCCCGGACGAGGGCGTAGGCGATGCAGCACCCGCGGTTCCGGACGGGCTCGCGGTCCTCAAACCGCAGCTCGGCGAGGGAGACCCCGCGCCGCACCCGGACGACGTTGACGACCCCATCCTCCGCCTTCTCCCGCCCCGTGTTGGGCGCGTCCGCGAGCTCCCTCCGGAGGGCGCGGTGCAGCCCGGGGTGCCGGGCGGCGGCCAGGGCCAGGGCGCACGCCGGGCAGTAGGAAACGTAGCGCGATTCGCGATCGCCGCACCGGATCACGACCTCGGAGCCGAGCCCCCGCCGCCGGACTCGGACCTCGCCCCCCTCGCGCAGGGCCAGCCGGGTGGCCGCGCGGCCCACCGTCAGGATCCGACCCCACCCGAACACCCGGGCCAAGGCTTTAGCGTCCCGGTCCGGGGTCAGGATCCGGCGCAGCTCCTCGCCCCAGGGTGCGGCGTCCAGGTCGAGCAGGGCGTCCAGGATCGCGGGGGCCCAGGTCACGTCTCGGCCGGTCGAGACCACGTCACCGTCCTCGTCCACGATCCGCGCCTCCACGCCCTCCGGGCGCTCCCGGCACTCCGCCCGGTACCCGTGCCCCGTAAGGAGCTCGAGCACGGCGTGCGTGATCCCGCACGCACCCTCCGCGCGGGAGACCAGATGCTCCGCCAGCCTTCGCACCTCCGAGGGGTCCAACGGCATCCCGGGGGGACGGTCGATGTTCGATCCGAAGGAGTTTGTGGAGGAGGCCGTGGAGCGGCTGCGGGAGGAGATCGGGGATCGGAAGGCCATCATCGCGGTCTCCGGGGGCGTGGACAGCACCACGGCCGCGGTGCTGGCCCACCGGGCGGTCGGTGAGAACCTGGTGTGCGTGTTCGTGGACCATGGGTTCATGCGGAAGGGGGAGCCGGAGCGGGTGCGGCGAGTGCTCGAGGGGGAGCTGGGGCTGAACCTCCGGTTCGTGGAGGCGGCGGACGAGTTCTTCGAGGCGCTGCGCGGGGTCACGGACCCGGAGGAGAAGCGGCGGATCATCGGTGAGAAGTTCATCGAGGTGTTCGAGCGGGTCGCGCGGGAGGAGGGCGCGGAGGTTCTGGTGCAGGGGACCATCGCCCCGGACGTGATCGAGTCGGAGCGGGGGATCAAGTCGCACCACAACGTGGGCGGGTTGCCCGAGCGGCTGGAGCTGGACGTGGTGGAGCCGCTGCGGGACCTGTACAAGGACGAGGTGCGGGAGGTGGCCCGGTACCTGGGGATCCCGGAGGAGATCGTGGAGCGGATGCCCTTCCCGGGCCCGGGTCTGGCGGTGCGGGTGCTGGGTGAGGTCACGCCGGAGAAGGTGGAGATCGTGCGGGAGGCGAACGCGATCGTGGAGGAGGAGGTGGAGCGGGCGGTGGAGGAGGGGAAGATGGAGCGGCCCTGGCAGGCGTTCGCCGCGCTCCTGGACTGCAAGGCGACGGGGGTGAAGGGGGACCAGCGGGACTACGGGTGGGTGGTCGCGGTGCGGATCGTCGAGTCGATCGACGCCATGATCGCGGACGTGCCGGAGGTCCCGTGGGAGGTGCTCCGGCGGATTCAGGACCGGATCACGAGCGAGGTGCCCGACGTGACCCGGGTGCTGTTCGACCTCACGCCCAAGCCGCCCGCGACGATCGAGTTCGAGTGAGGGGGGCGGGGCCCGTGACCTTCGTCGTGATCCCCTCCGTCGACGTGATGAAGGGCAGGTGCGTCCAGCTGGAGGGTGGCGACCCGAGCAAGGTCAAGTTCGAGTCGGACGATCCCGTGGAGACCGCGCGCCAGTGGGCCGAGTTCTTCCCGTGGATCCACGTGGTCGACATCGACGCGGCGTGGGGTGAGGGGGACAACTCGGAGGTCATCGAGAGGATCTGCGAGGAGGTCGACGCCAGGGTGCAGGTCGGGGGCGGGATTCGGTCCGCCGAGCGCGCCGAGGAGCTCGCCGGGCTGGGGGTCGATCGGCTGATCCTGGGTACCGTGGCCTTCACCGACGAGGGGGCGTTCGGGGAGATCCTGGACGTGTGCCGCGAGCACGGGATCGAGGCGTTCGTGGCGCTGGACGTGAACGAGGAGCGCCGGGTGCTCGTCCGGGGCTGGCAGGAAGAGGCCGGGGTCGACCTGAAGGAGGCCATCGAGCGGTTCGAGGATCGCGTGGATGGGTTCCTGGTCACGGCCGTGCACCGGGAGGGTCGGGAACGGGGGATCGACGAGGACTTGGTGCGGGAGGTCACGGGGCTCACGGAGCGCCCCGTGCTCTACTCGGGGGGCGTGTCCACGATCGGCGACGTAAAGGCGGTCCGGGAGGCCGGGGCGCACGGGGTGGTGCTCGGTACGGCCCTGTACCTGGGTCACATCGATCCGGCGGCGCTGCTGGAGCTGATGGGGCGGTGACTACGGGATCATCCGCTCGATGGGTAGGACCAGGATCCCCTCCGCCCCCAGCCGCTTCGCCTCGAGGATGACGTTCGAGACCTCCTCCTCGTCCACCACCGCGTACAGCTCGACCATGTCCTCCCGGCTCAGCAGCTCAGAGACGGTGGGGCCGGTCACGCCGGGCAGCAGCTCCCGGAACTCGTCCAGCCGGTCCCGCGGCACGTTCATCATGATCAGCTTCTTGCCCTCCGCGTTGAGCACGCCCTCCAGCGAGAGCCGGATCCGCTGCACCGTCTCGTCTTCCACCGCGTCCGGGTGCGCGATGAGCCGGGCGGACGTGCGTAGGACCTCGTCCACCACGCGCAGCCGGTTCACGCGCAGCGTCGTGCCCGTGCTGCTCAGGTCGACGATCGCGTCCGCCACCCCGATCCGCGGCATGACCTCCGTGGCGCCCGTCACCTCGACCACCTCCACCCGCACGCCCACCTCCTCCTCGAAGTAGCGGCGCGCGATGTTCGGGAACTCCGTGGCGACGGTGCCGCCCTCCAGTTCCTCCGGCCGCTCCACGTCGGACTCCTCCGGGACCGCTAGCACCATTCGAGCCCGGCCGAACCTCAGGTCCAGCAGCTCCTCGACTTCGGCCCCGGACTCCACGACCAGGTCGTGGCCGGTGATCCCCAGCTCCGCCGCGCCCTCCTCCACCAGCCGCGGGATGTCGGCCGCCCGGACGAACATGACCTCGACCTCGGGGTCGCTGGTCTCGGCCTTCAACCGCCGGCCGATCGGCTCCTCGACCCGAATCCCCGCCCGCTTCAGCAGGTCCAGCGCCGGCTCGTGCAGGCGCCCCTTGTTCGGCACCGCTACGGTTATCATCCGGAAGCCCCGACGGGGCCGCGATCCCCGACGCTATTAACCTCGCCGGGGCGGGCGCGCATGCGGCTGGCCGTGCTGGGCGGTGTGCTCCTGACCCCGGACGAGACGATCGAGGACGCGGGCCTGCTCATCGAGGACGGTCGGTTCGCGTTCGTGGGCACCCGTGAGGAGCTGGAGGAGTCCGAGGACTGGGAGGACGAGCTCACCCTCGACGAGCGCGACGTGATCCTACCCGGACTGATCAACACGCACACGCACGGCCCGATGACCCTCCTCCGGGGGATCGCCGACGACCTCCCGCTCATGCGGTGGCTGGAGGAGGAGATCTGGCCCCGGGAGGAGCGGTTGGACGCGGAGAAGTGCCGGTGGGGCGCCGCCCTGGCCGCCGTGGAGGCGCTGAGGTCGGGCACCACCTGCCTCGTGGACATGTACTTCTACATGGACGCGGTCGCGGAGGCGTACGCGGAGGCCGGCATCCGGGCCGTCATCTCGCACGGCATGATCGACCTGGGCGACGAGGACAAGCGCGAGGAGGAGCTCGGGGAGGCGCGCCGGATCTACCGACGGTGCCACGGGCTGCGGGACCTGATCGAGGTCTCCCTGGGCCCGCACGCCCCCTACACCTGCTCCGAGGAGCTACTGCGCGAGGTCCGACGGCTCGCGGACGAGTGGGGCGTGAAGATCCAGATCCACGTCGCGGAGACGCGGGACGAGGTCCGGCAGGTGAAGGAGGAAACGGGGCGTCGACCCGTCGAGTACCTCGACGCGCTCGGGCTCCTGGGCGAGGACGTCATCGCCGCCCACTGCGTCTGGCTCACGGACGAGGAGATCGACACGCTCGCCCGCCGCGGGGTCATCGTCTCCCACAACCCGGCCAGCAACATGAAGCTCGCCTCGGGCGTGAGCCCCGTCCCGGACCTGCTCGAGCGTGGCGCCACCGTCACGCTCGGCACCGACGGGTGCGCGAGCAACAACAACCTGGACCTGCTCGAGGAGATGAAGCTGGCCGCCCTGCTGCACAAGGTGGACCGCGACGACCCGACCGCGACGCGGGCGCGGGAGATCCTGCGGATGGCCACAAGCCGGGCCGAGGGCGCGTACTCGCTGGAAAAAATCGGGAGGATCGAGGAGGGGTACGCCGCCGACCTGGTCGTCCTGGACGGGAGCTCACCGAGGATGAACCCGTGCCACAGCCCGACCTCGAACGTCGTGTACTCGGCGACCGGGGCCGA
>JBDOKE010000021.1:0-4465 GCA_039833815.1 Methanobacteriota archaeon
CTCATGGTCATCAGCACCTCAGGGTGGCTTTGAGCGCGTCGGGGTTCAGGAGGAGGTTGAGCGCGTCCTCGGGTCGGGTCACCACCACGTCCGCGGCGAGGAGGGTGCCGGTGTAAGCCCCCTCGGGACCGAGGACGCAGACGCCCAGGGCCGCGTGGCGCAGCATCAGCTCGTCGTTCGCCCCGTTGCCCACGGCCGCGCACCGCTCGGGACCCAGCTCCAGCACGATCTCACCCTTCCGCCGCCGCTCGTCGCCCGTCACTCGCTCCACGCGCACGGAGTCCGACAGCCCGTGCCGCTCCAGCTCCCGGTCCACGGTCCCGTACGTGTCGGCCGACAGCACCCGAACGTCCACCCGACCGGCCAGCTCGCGCAGGAGGCGCGCCACCTCCTCCCCCAACCTTCCCCCCACAGCCAGCGTCCCGTTGAAGTCCAGCAGCACGTGCTCCACGGTCAGCGTCCCGCGCCCCGGCACCTTCACCCGCACCTACAGCACCCCCTCGCGGAGGAGCTGGCGCAGCTTGTCCTCGGTTCGAACGTACCTCTTCCTCAGCACCGCGCGGATCCGCCCGTCCTCGTCCCGGTCGACCACCTCGACCGAGTGGGTGCCCCCGGTGAGTCGCTTGACGAACTCCTCGTACCGCCGGTACCACCGCATCGAGGTGAAGGTGAGCGGAACCTCCTCCACGGCCCCCTCCCCGCGCCTCGCTCGTTCCAGCGCGCGGCGGAGACCCTCCACGATGGCGCGCCCCACGTCCTCCGCCCGGCGCCTCAGCTCCCCTCGATCCTCCCCCCACTCGAAGGACTGGAAGCCCTCCCGGATGGTGCGCGTCAGCACGAAGTCCCGGCCCAGGTCGAACGCGAACGTGAACGCCCACTCCAGCTCCTCCACGTGCGCGGCGTGCGTGGTGTACTTCAGCGGCTCGAGCCGCCGCTCGGGGTCCTTGATCACCACCCCCTCCCGGCCCTCCCGGTCCAGCCTCCGAATGATGCGCGGGATCTCCTCCACCGCCTCCTCCACCCGGAACTCGCCGAAGCACCGAACTCGGTCCAGCCCGTACTCGTCCACGGTCTCCTTCTCCCTGAACGGCCAGAAGCGACCGTCCAGGTCCCGCACGTCGAACACGAAGAGCCCGACGTCCGGCGCCTCCGGGTACTCCTTCGACACGTACGGGTTTTCACGCCCCACGAACTCCGCGCAGACCACGGCGTCCGGATGATCCTCGAAGAACGCCCGCAGCGCCTCGCCGTACCGCTCCCGGACGCGGTGCGTGGTGTACGGGCAGATCAGACCTCCCCGGGTCGCGGCGTAAACCTCACCCTCCACCTCGAACACGCGCACGTTGTGCCCGTTCATCTTCTCCTCCACGATCACGCGGCCCTCCTCGCCGAACCGGTGCCGCAGCGCGGGCTCCAGCAGCAGGGCGCGCTCGATCTTCGGGAACCCGCGGATGACCAGATCGTGCTCGGGCACGACGATCGTCCCGCGCTCGTGGCCCGAGAAGTCCCGGACGAGCCGGTAGTACTCGAAGTCCGGGAACGACAGTCGCACGCGCCGGATCGTGCCCCGCTTCAGCGCCTCCCGAACCTTCCACTCCTCCGTTCCGAGCAGCTCCGACAGGTAATTAACGCCTCCCTCCGACCCGCTCACGGTCCCACCCCGGGTGCGGGGCGCTGGGGTCGTGGAGCGTAGGGACGCGGTTCTGGCGCTCCTAACTTTCTTGCTCGGGGCGGGGATCGCGTCCCCCGCCCTGAACTACGGGTGGAACTGGTTCCCAAGCGGGGCCGACGCGCGGGGGCACATGACCAAGGTTTGGATGCTCGAGCGGCTGTGGTCGCTCGGGGACCGCCCCTACCCACCGTGGTCCGACTACTGGTACTGCGGGTACCCCTTCCTGTGGTACTATCCACCCCTCTCCTACTTCGCGCCCGCCCTGATGGGACGCGCCGCCGGGGCCGACGTGCTCACGGTGTGGAAGGTCTGGACCGTCCTCGCGTACGCGCTGGCGGGGCCCACCGTCTACGCGACGGCCCGCCTCTTCGGCGCGGGACCGTCGTCCGCGTTCCTCGCGGCCTTCCTCTACCAGACCTCGTACAACCACCTGGAGATCACGTTCACCGAGGGACGAATTCCGACCGTCGCGGCCGTGGCCCTGTACGCGCTGGTCCCGGGCCTCCTCGTCGCGCTGTACGATCCGCGCCGGGACCGGCGCAGGCTTGCCGGCCTCCTCGCCCTGCTCCTAGCGCTGACGCTGCTCACGCACCACAGCACCGGTCTGACCGCCCTGACCCTGTGCCTCGCGTACGCGCTCCTGCGGCTCCCGTACACGCTCGTCCAGGCGCTCCGTGGGCGGCTCAGGATCCCGGACCTCCTGCCCGACCTGCCGGGGTACCTCTGGACGCTCACGGCCGTGGTCTTCGCGCTGATGATCGCCGCCTGGTGGCTTTACCCCGCCCTGCACTACCGGACGTACCTGTACACGACCAAGCCCCGCTGGTGGGTGCACATGTCCTCGGTCCACGATCCGCTCGACCTCTTCGTGCCCGGGTACTGGAGAACGCGCTACGCCAAGTACGTCGGGGTCGCCCAGTTCTTCCTGGGCTGGGCGGGGCTGCTCCTGGCGGTCCGGCGCCGTCCCCGGGCCTTCTTCCCCTTCGCCGCGCTCCTCCCGCTGGCCGTCTTCCTCTCGTTCGGGCTCACGCTGCAGCGGGAGATGGAGGCGATCGGGTTCGAGCCCAAGTGGTTCCTGATGTTCGCGACCCCGGTGCTGTGCGCGTTCGGGGGACTGGCGATCGAGCGGCTTCGGGCCGCCGTGAGCCCGCGCTGGCTCGGCCCGGCGCTGGCCCTGCTCTGCTGCGGGTGCCTCTGCGACGCGGCCCTGGGTCTCTACCACGCGGACCGACCCGTGCACTACACCCGGTCCGAGCTGGCCGCGCTGCTGTGGGTGAAGGAGCACGCGGGCCCGTGGGATCGGGTGGCCGTGGTGGGATACCGGGCGATGTGGGGGATGTCCCCGTACCTAACGGGAAGGCCGGCCGTGTTCGGCTGGTTCCGCGAGGGGACGACGATCCGGGACGTGATCGTCCAGTACCAGCGCGCCTTCAAGAGGAGGGAGGTGCACCGTGCGCTGTTCATCGGTCGGGTGCTGGGGGTCCGCTACCTGGTGCTCAGCGCTCGCAAGCCGTACGCCTTGGAGTGCATGCGCGAGCTGCGGCGGCTGGGGCTGCGACCCGTGCGGGACTACCGGTGGGTGCGGGTGTACGAGTTCCGCGTCCCCCTGGGGTACGAGCTGGACGGGGTGAAGTCGGTCTTCCTGGGCAACAAGTACCGGTACATGAGGCTGTGCAAGCTGGCCCGGTTCGACCCGAGGGTGGTGCCGGCCTACGCCTTCACCCGGAGCGTGCGGTGTCGGCTGGTTCGGGAGGCGCGCCCGGAGGTGGTTGTGATGGATCGGGCGCCTACGCCGGAGCAGGTGCGGGAGCTGCGGGGGCTCGGGGTCCGGAGGGTGCTGGTGATGACGTACGGCCCGAGCCGGGTGGAGACGGTGGCGGGGGTGCCGGTCCGGTACCTACGCCCGGTGGAGATCGTTCGGGAGCTACCCCGTCGGCACCTGCGCCCGGTCACCGTGCGCCCGGGGCACGCGCGGGTGTGGATCGGGGGTCGGGGGCTCGTGTGGGTGAAGGTGCCGTACTTTCCGTGCTGGCGGCCGGCCCGGGGGGAGCGGTTGGGTGGTATCGACAACATGCTGCTGCTCCGGACGCCGGGGCCGACGGTGGTGACGTTCCGGTGGAGGCCGTCTGGGTGGGTGTGGTCGGTCTCGGTGGCGGGGTTGGGGGCGTCGCTGCTGCTGGTGGCCCGGCGCCGGGCCGGTCCACAATCGTTTTGATTCTCGTAACGATCCGCCGGGCGGGCTCAGAGACGCTCGGCGATGGCGTGCACGACGTCGCGCTCGGTGATGATGCCGACGAGCTCGCCCCCCTCCACGACGACCAGGCTGCCGACGTTGGCCCCGCGCATGGTGAGCACCGCCTCCTCGGCGTCGGTCTCGGGCTCGACGGTGATCACGTCCTCCGTCATGATGGACTCCACGGGCTCGCTCAGGACGTCCTCCACGCGGTCGGCGGCCCGACCCTCGGTGGCCTGGGAGGAGACGTGGTGCAGCACGTCCGTCATGGTGACGATCCCCTGCAGTCGGCCCCCCTTCACCACGGGTAGCCGTCGGAACCCGCGCCGGAGCATGGTCCTCACGGCCTCCAGGATGGTGGTGCCCGGCTCGACGGTCTCGGGATCCGGTGTCATGAGGTCCTCCACGCGCTCGTCCTCGAGCACCCGATACAGGTCCATCGCGACGTCGCGCTCGGTGATGATGCCGACGAGGCGGTCGCGGTCCTCGACGACGGGTAGGGCCCCCACGTCGAGCTCGAACATCGTGCGGACGGCCTTGCGAACGGTGTCGTACGGGGT
>JBDOKE010000022.1:0-5351 GCA_039833815.1 Methanobacteriota archaeon
AGCTGGCGTCGGCAGGCGCGGCAGACGCCCTCCTCGTCGAGCTTCACCCCCTCCACGTGGGCCGGGATCCCGCAGACGCGGCAGTGCTTCAATCGGGAACCCCGCTTCCTATCCTGTGAACTCGATGTCCCGCTCCGTTACCCTTATAAAAACCGGTGGGAGGGGCGGTGGCCGGGGGGAGGAGCATGAGGAAGTCCGTCGCGGTCGCGATCGCGGTCGCCGTCGTGGCGGCGATCGGTGGCGGCGTGGCTTATTACTACTCGGCGTCACAGGCGAAGACCCAGCTGAAGATCGGCGGCTCGACGAGCCTCATGCCGTTCATGATGAAGGTGGCAAGCGAGGTCGGGGAGAAGCAGCACCTGACCTGGAAGCAGCTGGGTGATCAGGTGGGCGTGCACGGGCTGCCGAACGAGCCGGTGCAGCTGATGGTCACGGACGGCGGCTCGGGCGCGGGCATCAAGGGGCTGATCGACGGGTCGTTCGACATCGCGATGGCCTCGCGACCGATCAAGCCGGAGGAGGCGCAGCAGCTGAGTGACCCGGTGATGTGCCCGGTGGTGATGTCCGGCATCGTGCCGATCGTGAACGGGAAGACGCTGGGCCAGCTGGACAACATCGACGTGAAGACGCTCAAGGCGATCTACGAGGGTAAGATCCAGTACTGGGACCAGGTGAAGCCGGGGCTGCCGCACAAGCGAATCATCGTGATCGGCCGAGCGAAGGGCTCGGGTACGCGGGCGACGTTCGACAAGTACCTGAACCTGAAGGACTACCGGAAGGACGCGATCCTGTGCGGTTCCAACGCGGAGGTGCTGGAGAAGGTGGAGAAGACGCCGTACGCGATCGGCTACGTGGACTACGTGTACGTCGTGAAGGCGCAGAAGGAGAAGAAGGTGCCGGGCCAGGTTAAGCCGCTGAAGGTGAACGGAGTCGAGGCGAACAAGCGCACGATTCAGTCGAAGAAGTACCCGCTGACGCGGGCCGAGTACCTGATCATCGACCGGTCCAGCGCGCCGAAGACGGCGATCGCGCTGATCAAGTGGGTCCGGAAGCCGGACGTGAACCGGAAGATCGCGGAGAAGCTGGGCTACGTGCCTGTGCCGCCGAGCGCGCCGCTGTTCACGAAGAAGCCGTACGTGGAGATCAAGCCCCTGGTGTAGCCCCTCCCATCACGCACCATTTTTTGAGTCGTGAGGCGGGGGTCACTGCGGCACCCGGTCTATCGTTAGACGATGGCTAACGTTGCGGGGGTGGTCGCGCTGCGGGAGGTGGCCGTGAGGCAGGCGCGGACGACGCGCCGCATGCTCACCTCCCTCACGATCGCGTCGGCGCTGTCCATCGCCGCGGTGGTGGGGATCTACTTCTTCCTGACCTTGAACGGCGTGAAGGCGCTGCAGTTCAACTCGCTGGGCCAGATCCTGCTGGGGACAACCTGGGACCCCGAGTCGACCCCACCCAGGCTCGGACTGCTGCCGATGATCGTCTCCACCCTGTACGTCACCGCGATCGCCGTCGCGATCGCCTTCCCGATCTCGCTCCTCTGCGCCACGTACCTGGCGGAGTTCGCCCCGACGCTCCTGAGGCGCACGCTCCGACCCGCCATCGACATGCTCGCCGGGATCCCTTCGGTCGTGTACGGACTGTTCGGGATACTCACCCTGGTTCCGTTCGCGCGGTACTACCTGGGCGCGCCCTCGGGCTACTCGGTCCTGGTCGCCGGCGTCATCGTTGCGATCATGATCCTGCCGTACATGACCAGCGTGATGATGGAGGCCATCCGCTCGGTCCCGCGCGAGTACGTGGAGGCCGCGCGGGGCATGGGCGCCACCCGGTGGCAGGTCGTGCGGACCGTCCTGTGGCCGGCCGCCCTCTCCGGGATCGCGTCGGGCGGCATGCTGGGCACGCTGCGCGCCATGGGAGAGACGGTCGCGGTCGCGCTGGTCTCCGGTGGCGCGCTGATGATCCCGAAGTCCCCGCTGGACCCGTGCCGGCCGCTCTCGGCGCACATCCTCCTGCAGGCGACGGTCCTGCCCGTGGGCTCCCCGGGGTACTACGCGCTGTACTTCGCCGGCCTGATCCTCATGCTGATGGTCACCGCGGTCATCGTGGCCGCACACCGGGTGCGGAGGCGCCCCGGTCGGCCCCGGAAGCGGCGGGTGAGGGGCGGGAGGCTGAGCCCCGTGCTCGTGAGCCGGCTCATGACGGGGCTCATGATCGCGGCGGGCGTGATCGCGGCGGGCGCGCTGGTGGGCATCACCGGGTACATCTTCGTGAACGGGATCAGGGCGCTCGACTGGAACGTTCTGTTCGGGCCGGTGCACATCGGGGACCCGGTGCACAGCGCGCTGTACCCGGCGCTGCTGGGCACGCTGGCGCTGATGTTCTACTCCACGGTGTTCGCGGTGCTGGTCGGCGTGCCGACGGCCCTCTACCTGGCGCACTTCGCGGGCGAGGGGAGGTTCACGCAGGCCGTCCGGTTCGCGATCGACACGCTGGCGGGCGTGCCGTCGATCGTGTACGGACTGTTCGGCGCGACGCTCTTCGTCGTGTACATGAAGATGGGCTACTCGGTGCTCGCGGGCGCGCTCACGCTGGCGACGATGAACCTGCCGGTGGTGGTCCGGACGGCGGAGGAGGCCTTCCGGTCCGTCCCCCGGGAGTACATCGAGGCGGCGCGCGGCGCGGGCGCCTCGTGGTACCACGTGGTGAAGGACGTGCTGCTCCCCATGGCCAAGCCGGGGATCACCGCCGGCATCACCCTGTCCATGTGCCGGGCCGCGGAGGAGGCGGCCCCGATCATCCTGACCGCGGTGATGATAGGGCTGGTCACGTCGAACCCGTTCGTGCACGTGCTGCAGCCCACGGACGCGCTGGCGTTCCGGATATACCTAATAGCGAAGGAGTACCTCATGGTCCCGGAGGCCAGACAGGCGGCCTTCGCGGCCGCACTGGTCCTGGTGGCCGTGACCCTGAGCCTGAACTTCCTGGCCATTTACATGCGCGACCGGTTCGAGCGCAAGGTGGGGCGGGAGGTGTAGCCCATGGTCGCGTTCAAGGTGAGCGACCTGCACGTGTACTACGGGGACAAGGAGGCGCTGAAGGGCGTCAACCTGGAGATCCCGGAGAAGAAGATCACCACGATCATCGGCCCCTCGGGCTGCGGCAAGTCCACGTTCATCCGGTGCCTGAACCTGATGATCAAGGAGATTCCCTACGCCCGGACGGAGGGTGTCGTCGAGTTCGACGGGGAGAACATCCTCGAGTACGAGAGCGAGGAGGAGATCATCCACCACCGACGCCGCGTGGCCACGGTGTTCCAGCACCCCAACCCCTTCCCGTGGATGTCCATCTACGACAACGTGGCCTACGGCCTTAGGCTGATGGGAATGGACGAGGATGAGATCGAGGAACGCGTGCACGAGGCCCTGGAGAAGGCGGCCCTGCTGGACGAGGTCGAGGACCGGCTGGACGACCCCGCCTCCGCGCTCTCCGGCGGACAGCAGCAGCGACTCTGCATCGCCCGCGCCCTCGCCGTCGACCCGGACGTCCTCCTCATGGACGAGCCGACGTCCGACCTAGACCCCATCGCCACCCGGAAGATCGAGGAGACGGTGCTCGAGCTGCGGGGCGAGGTGACCATCGTCTTCGTGACCCACATCCTCCCGCAGGCCTACCGCATCGGCGACTACACCGCCTTTTTCCTGAAGGGAGAACTGGTGGAGGCGAACGAGACCAAGGAGCTGTTCAACAACCCGCAGGACGAGCGGACCAAGGAGTACATCGAGGTGGAGTTCGGCCCCGGCTAGCACGTCGTGTGAATGATCGCCGCGACCCGCCGACCCTCCTCCCTTAGCTCGTTGAACCGCTCGATCGCCTCCGGCGTCCGCAGGTCCACCAGCTCGATCCCCCGCTCTTCGCAGAGCTCCCGAGCCTCGTCCGTCACCGTCAACACCCCGCTCTGCCCCGTACCCACCACGATCACCTCCGGCTCCTCATCGCACAGCTCCAACAACCGCTCGATCTCGTCCGCGGCGAGCCGGTGGCTGGTTCCGAACTTCCGGCGCGACAGGTCCTTCTCCCGCCGGTGCACGTTCCCCTCCGTGTCCACGTACACGTCGTGATCGTATCGCTCGCCCCCGTACTTCACCCAGCCAAACCCCGTGTCCTCAAACCTCGACAAGCCCACACACCCCCAGGCTCGTCAAGCCGTAAGACCGTTCATATCTCCAACTCGAACTCCCGGTAAAACCTCCTCCTTCTCCTCACCGCCCACACCCCACCGACCACCGCGCCCAACAACGCCACCGCGACCACGTAAGGCCACCATCCCCCGCCGGTCGACGGACTCTCCCGGGTGAACGCCGACGACGCCGGACCACCCTCCGCCCCGCCGGGACCTCCGGCCGGTTTCGGTTTCCCACCACCCTTCTTACCACCACCCTTCCCGGCGCCTCCACCGTGCCCGCCGCCCTTCCCCGTGGTCCCAGCACCACCCCCGCCCGTCGCCGCGCCACCGCTCGGGCGGCCGGTCACCGCGGGTGGGGCCGACGGGGAAGGACTGCTTGGAGGGGCCTTCTGAAGCTCGGTGGGGGCGGCCGAACCCCCGGCGCTCGGGGCGACGGCGTGACCACCACCGCCTGAGGGGGCTCCGCCGGTGGCGCCGGCCGCGGCCCTAGCGGACCGAGTCCGACCCGTGGGCGCCGTGGCCCCGGTTCCGCCGCTACGACCCGCCCGAGCGGTCGTCGGGGTCGACGGTCTGACGACGGTCCCCCGCTCGGTCCGTCGCACCTCCACGACGGTACCCTTCCGAACCTCCCTGGCGACGTGCCTAGGCACCTCCACCCGGTACACCTCCCTCGTCGAGCGCTGAAGCGGACGGACGTAGATCACGGCCCGCCGCCCGCTCACGGACTTCCCCACCACCTCGCCGCGAAGCTGGCCCTCACGCAGCTCTCGCGCCCGCTTCAACTCGCCTTCCTTCTCGCGCTCCTTGGACCGCTTCTCCTCGGTTTTGACGGCCTCTTCGGTGGTCTCACCGGTCTCCGGCTTCTCCTGGATCTCCGGCGGCTTCGGCACCGGGAGGTACTTGGTGATGGCGTCCTCTATCTCCTTGATCTCGGAGACGATCGGCACCGTCAGCGCTATCGCGATCAGCGCGAGGATCGCCGCGTTCAACCGCGCGCACCCCGTTCAGGGGGGCTCCCGGTGGGTCGGGGCCGTGAGCGCCTGCGACAAAAAGTGTTCTATTCGGTGCTGGCCGCGGTGTACGAGGCGTCCCCGCTCTCGCTCCCGGGGCGGCTGGTCCGCGAGGTGGTGGACCGGCTGAGAGGGCGCCGCCGGGTCCTGGACGT
>JBDOKE010000023.1:0-2154 GCA_039833815.1 Methanobacteriota archaeon
GGAGCTGACCGATGGGTTTGGCGTTCCGCATGACGATCTTGGCGGCCATGAGGGAGAGGCTGGAGGCGTACTCGCTGTAGGGTTCGTTGCGGAGGCGGTGGGCGAGGCGCCAGTCCTTGACGGCGGTGACGTTGGAGACGACGTCGCCGACGCCGGCGCGGATGAGTCGGTCGGGGGCCTCGCGGATCACGTTGATGTCGGCGAGGACGGCGAGGGGGGCCTGGGCGGGCTGGGAGTAGGGGCGGTCCTCGCGGCGGATGGAGGCGAAGGGGGAGGCGATGCCGTCGTGGGAGGCGGAGGTGGGGACGCTGATGAAGGGGATGCGTTGCCGGTGCGAGGCGACCTTGGTCACGTCGATGACCTTGCCGCCGCCGACGGCGATCGCGACGTCGGCCCGCGCGTCCCGGAGCTCCTCCAAAGCCTTTTTCACGTCCTCCTCGGTGGACCCTCGGACGATCACGAGGGTGGTCTCGTACCCGGCCTCCTGTAGGTGCTCCTCGACGTCCCGGCCCGCCACCTTCTTCGTGGTGGGGCCCGTGAGGACGGCGGCCGTGCCCTCGGGGATGCCGACGCTGCGCAGGAGGTCGGGGGCGTCGGGCAGGACGTCGGTTCCGACGAGGACCTCGCGCGGGAGCTGCATCCTCTTCTTCGGGATCTTCACGGTCACCGGCCCCGGTGGGGTGGTCGGTTGGAGTTCTCGGAGTGGTACGCGGAGGTGTTGAGAAGCGCGGAGGTCATGGACGTGCGGTACCCGGTTAAAGGCCTGTACGTGTGGCTGCCGTACGGGTTCGAGATCCGGCGTCGGGTGATCGAGCGGCTGCGGCGGCGGCTTCGGGAGACGGGGCATCGGGAGGTCCTGTTCCCGACGCTGATCCCGGAGACGCAGCTGAAGCGGGAGTCGGAGCACATCGCGGGGTTCGAGGACGAGGTGTTCTGGGTGACGCACGGGGGGCTGAAGGAGCTGGACGAGAAGCTGGCGCTGCGGCCGACGAGCGAGACGGCGATCTACCCGATGTTCGCGCTGTGGATCCGGTCGCACGCGGACCTGCCGTTGAAGGTGTTTCAGATCGTGAACACGTTCCGGTACGAGACGAAGCACACGCGGCCGCTGATCCGGATGCGGGAGATCACGACGTTCAAGGAGGCGCACACGGCGCACGCGACGCGGGAGGAGGCGGAGGAGCAGGTGCGGGAGGCGTTCGAGCTTTACTCGTCGTTCTTCGAGGAGCTGGGCGTTCCGTACGTGGCCTCGGTGCGGCCGGAGTGGGACAAGTTCCCGGGCGCGGAGTACACGGTGGCGTTCGACACGCTGATGCCGGACGGTCGGGCGCTGCAGATCGGGACGATCCACATGCTGGGGCAGAACTTCTCGCGGACGTTCGAGGTGACCTTCGAGACGGAGGAGGGGGAGCAGGAGTACGCGTACATGACCTGCTACGGGGTTTCGGACCGCGTGGTTGCCTCGGTGATCGCGATCCACGGGGACGAGCGTGGGCTCGTGCTGCCGCCGGACGTGGCCCCGTACCAGGTGGTGATCGTGCCGATCCTGCGGAAGGGCGTGCGGGAGAGGATCCTGCGAAAGGCTCGGGAGGTGCGGGAGGAGCTCTCCGAGGTGGCGCGGGTTAAGCTCGACGACCGGGACGTGAGCCCGGGACGAAAGTTCCATTACTGGGAGCTGAAGGGTGTACCACTGCGGGTGGAGCTCGGGGCGCGCGAGTTAGAGGAGGGGACGGCGGTCGTCTTCCGGCGGGATGAGTTGGAGCGGGAGACGTACTCGCTCTCGGAGCTACCGGACGTGGTGCCGCGGCTGCTGGAGGAGGTGCGGGAGAACCTGCACCGGCGCGCCTGGGAGCGGTTTGAGGAGCGCCTGTACCGGGCCGAGTCGTTGGAGGAGGTGCGCGAGTTCGTCGGGGAGGGGATCGTGGAGACGGGTTGGTGCGGATCCGAGGAGTGCGGTCGCCGGCTGGAGGAGGAGGTGGAGGGGGACGTGCTCGGGACGCCCTACCCGGAGGAGCGGGAGCCCAAGGTTGAGCGGTGCCCCGTGTGCGGGGAGCCCGCAGATCGCACGATCCGTGTCGCCAAGACGTACTGAGCCGGGGTGTGGTCGTTGCAGCTGACGGACGTGATGCGGGAGCTGGATCAGCTGATGAAGGG
>JBDOKE010000024.1:0-6169 GCA_039833815.1 Methanobacteriota archaeon
AGGACGTCCCGGGCGAGCATGTGGATCTTCCGCTGCTCGAGGCCGCCCACGGCGAGGTCCACGTTCAGGTGGACGATGTCGAGCGCCTGCATGAGCGGGTACACGACCTGGGAGACGGGCGGGTTCTCCTCGCGGCGGGCGATCATGTCCATGCTGCGGCGGGCGCGGCGCATGGTCGTGTGGCGGGCCATGCGGTACACGTCGAGGGCGTAGTCCTCCTCGAGCTGGAACTCGGAGCCGAGGACGAACTCCGTGCGCTTGGGGTCGAGGCCGAGGGCCGTGAAGCAGCGCTTGTTGTACTCGGCCAGCTCCCGCACTTCCTCGAGGGAGCCCTTCTCGTTCAGGTACGCGTGCAGGTCGGCGAGGAGAATGATCACCCGGAACCCGGCCCGCTGGAGGTCCACCATCTTGTCGATCACGAGCTTGTGGCCGAGGTGGATGTCACCCGAGGGCTCGAACCCGACGTAGGCGACGGGCTCGTCCTTCTCCTCGAGCAGTCGGCGGAGCTCCTCCTCCGTGACGATCTCGACGGCGTTGCGCGTGACGAGCTCCCAGGCGTCCCCCGCCATGACGCGCCCCCCGTTAGTCCTCCTCGGGTAGGACCACGGCGCCCTCATCCAGGACGACGACCGTCACCCGCCGCCCTATTTCTAACCCGTTGAGGGCCCCGGTGTCGAAGCAGTCGAGGGTCTCTCCCGTACGTTCCAGCACGACCTGGGGCGGGTCGGTGTTCACGACGATGGCGGGCTCGGGCTTGAGGCGCCGGGCCTCCGCGAGCTCCTCCCAGTCTCGGCGGACCCGGGCCCCGTCCGTTAGGCGTTGGAGGGTGCAGCGCTCGCCCACACCTGTAACCTCGTACGGGACGCCTTCGAGCTCGATCACGTCCCCGGGGCGAAGGTGGGGGAGCCGCACGGAGATGGACGTGCGGTAGCGCCGCTTGCCCGTGTCCTTGTCGATACCAACCAGCTCGTGAGACTCCCGCACGGTCCCGCCGAACCGGTCGACGAGGCGTCGAGCCAGCTTCCGGGCGGCGCTGGTCGAGCCGAGGTAGAAGTCGATGCCCTCGTCCCGGTGCTTCACGTCCGAGATGAAGGCCATCGGGTCGCGCCTGAGCAGGGACTCCGCGGACCGCGTCACGAACTCCTCCAGCTCCTTCCGCTCGGACTCCGTGAGCTCGCCGCGGAAGGAGCGCACCTGCAGGATAGCCTCGTAGAACCCGGAACGGTACTTCATGCACCGGTGGCAGAGGGTGAACGTGACCGGGACCTTGAGGTGGTACTCTCGGCGGAGACGCTCTCCCTCGACCTCCCACTCGCCCTCGACCAGGAACGCGACCTGCACGCGGGAGCCGGGACCGCCCGGCTCGCCCTTCACCTCCAGGGGTCGGACGTCTACCCGGGCTCCCTGAAGGACCCGCATCTCGTCCTCCAGGGCGCGGAGGGCGTACTCGATGAGCAGGGACTCAACGTCCTCCACGTCCTCGGGCGGGTGCTCCCAGCGGAGTCCGGTGTGGCGACTGAGACACTGGGAGCAGACCCGCACCTCCAGGTCCTCCGGCACCCGGATCATCGGGTGCTCCTCGAGGAAGCACTCGGGGCATAGGCCCTCAATGAGTGTGGTCGTCTCGCGCCCGCACCGGTGGCAGATCAGTCGGGACTCACCCCCCGGTGTGCGGTCGGTTGTTCGGGACGCCGACGGTGTTCCCCACGCCCACGATGATGACGGTGGAACCCTCGGGGGCCTCCTCAGCGAGCCGGAGCGCGCGCTTCGCGGCCTCCCTCACGGCATCGACCACGGGCTTCGTCATCGGGGTGACGGCCTCGGTCGCGCTCATCTTGATCGCGACCGCGTCGAGGTCGATCCCCTCGTCCGCGGCGATCTGCTCGATTTTGTAGCTCTCGTGCCCCGGGTCGCCCATCGCGACGCCCACGCCCTCGCTCACCTTCCCCGTCCGCTCGCCCTCCAGCTTCAGGGCGGCGTCGATGGTGATGATCTTAGCCACGTCCCCGTACTCCCGCACCAGTCGGCGGACCGCGCGGCCCAGCCGCCCAAGGTTGCCACCCGGGCCGTCCGCCTTGACGATGACCAGTCGGCGCCCCTTGTACTCGCGCTCCGCCGCCACGGTGTCCCGCTCGATCTCCCGCGTCTCGGCGTCCCCGATCAGCCGGGCGGCGACCATGGGGCCGACGCTGTCGCCGATGGGGACGCAGTTCAGGAAGGCCTTGGCGCCCCCGTAGTTGCTCTTAATGTACTGCTTGAGCTCGGGCAGGATCATGGTGAGGAGCAGGAGGAGCTGCAGGTTGTTCGTCTTCTTGGCCGAGAGGAGGAGGTGCCGGAGGTACTGGGTGAGGGCGTGGATGGTGAGCACGCAGCTGAGGGCCTTGCTCATGTTGTCCACGTCCGCGCCCCTCCGCTTCCCGGTCAGGACCCGGGCGTAGGAGCGGAGCTTATCCTCGCTGCGCTCCACGAGGTTCTCCAGCCGCTCGATGATCCCGTGAGGGTCGAGCTGCACGGGCTGCACGATGAACATGTTCGCGGCGCGCTTGACGATGGCCCGGGCCTCGTCCCGGTCGCAGCGGGCCCGGGAGACGACGATCTCCTGAACCTGCTCGTCGATCCGGGAGATCTCGTCGATCTCTCCCTGGATCCTTCGGACGAGCAGCCATCGGTAGTAGAGCTGCACCAGGACCCAGAACACCAGGAACGAGACGATGATGTAGATTAGGTTCGTGAGGATCGAGGAGTCCACGCTCACGGGCCTCCCCCCGAGTCGTCGGGGCGGGAGTACCCCTCAATCCTCCTACGGGCCTTCTCCAGGATCCACAGCAGGGCCTTCACCTCCTTGTCGGTGCAGCGGGCCCGGGCCAGGAAGCGACGGAACGTCGTCCGCACGTTCCCTCGGCGCACCTCGTCGATTCCGAGGGCGCGCATGAGCCGGTCGAGCGCACCCACGAGCACCTCCTTCTCCCGCTTGGTCGCGGGTCGGCCGTAGCGCTCCGGCACGTGCTCGCTCTTCGTGAGCTCGTACAGGAGCACGGCCACGGCGTGGGACAGGTTCATCGAGCGGTACTCCTCGCTGGTGGGGATGAACACGGTCGCGTCGCACAGTTCGAGCTCCCACGTGCGGAGGCCCCGGTCCTCGGGTCCGAAGACCAGCGCGACCTTGCCGTGGTCGGCGAGCTGCTCCCGGGCTTCCCAGGGGGTCAGCGGGTTCCGGGCGGGGGTCGAGCCGAGCACGGCGGTGGTGGCCACGGCGGCCTCCACGTCCTCGATGGCCTCCTCCAGCGTGCTCACGATCCGGGCGCGCTCCAGCACGTCCACCGCGTGCATCGCCCGGGCGATCGAGACCTCACCGAGCTCGGCCCGGGGTCGGACGAGGAAAAGCTCCTTCACCCCGAAGTTCTTCATCACCCGGGCCACGTGGCCCACGTTCCCATCGTACTTGGGCTCGACCAGGACCACCCTGATCTCCAAGCCCGCTACCTCCGGGGTGCCTCCCTTGATCGTTGGTACCGTCAGGAACGACTTCAAACGCCGGCGATTAAACTACTGGGAGGGCAGGGTCGTCCTCGAGACGGAGGAGGGTGAGCGGGTCACCCTGCGCCTGCCCGGTACGATCGCCGGCTGGCTGACCCGGGGCACGAGGGTGCGCGTTCGGGGCGCCGAGGGGGAGGAGGTGGACGCGCTCGAGGAGGACGTGGTCGTGGAGCGGGAGTACGAGGGCGAGTGGGTGCGCGTCTGGCCCCCGTTCGAGACCGAGCTGACCGTGGAGCGCACGGACGTGCTGGGTCGGGAGATCTACCGGTACGAGCTCCGGGCCCGGGAGGCGATCTACCGGGAGGATTTCGAGTACATCGTCAGCCTGGAGCAGTACCACTACGCCTCGGAGAAGGACGTGGTGGCGATCTGGGCGTGCCGGGAGTGCGGGAAGGTCATCCGCTCCAACGTTCGCCCGGAGGAGTGCCCCAAGTGCGGGTCCGAGCGGGTCGAGCTGCGGGCGATCCGGGGCTCGCTACCCGCATCCCGCTTCATGGTGCTGGAGCTGGTCAACGGGGAGGAGTACGAGCCGGACATCGTCGCGTACGTGCGCGTGGACCCTCCCATTCCGAAGCTGAACCGGCGGCTGGACGGGGACGTGGAGCGGAACATCCGGGAGAAGGTGTTCTCCGAGGACTGGTTCCACCCCACGTTCGAGCCGGAGCGGGGCAAGACGCTGGAGGAGATCCTGCACCGGTGCGACACGCGCGCGGCGCGGATCGCCCGGGTGGTCGTGCACCCCGAGTACCGGGCGGACGGGATCGGGCGCACGGCGGTCCGGGCGGCGGTGGAGTGGGTCCGGGAGGCGCGCGTGCCGGAGATGAAGGCGAAGAAGCACCTGATCGAGGTGATCGCGCAGATGGCCCGGTACCATCCCATCTTCGAGAGCGTCGGCTTCATCTACCTCTGGGACACGGGCTCGGGCCGGCCGTACCTGGTGAAACCGCTCACGCGGAAGGCCAAGCGCGCGGTCGCTGAGTTCCTGCGGTCGGACCGGCTGGCGCGCCGGCACGGGGGTCGGCTGTACCGCTCCCGGCTGAAGCGGCTCGAGGTGGAGCCGCTGGAGGGGCCGATCCGGGTCAAGGGACTGCACAAGATGTTCACGGCCGAGCTGGACGTGAAGGGGCTACCCCGGGAGATCGTGGAGCTGCTGGAGGCGTTCGGCGTCCTGCACCGGCGCATCCAGCAGTACGCGCTGCAGGACGTGAACCTCGAGGTGGAGCCGGGCGAGCTGACGGTGATCGTGGGGCCCAGCGGGGCGGGTAAGACGACGCTCGTGCGCATGATCATGGGCGCGCACGACGAGTTCCTGAGGTCCATCCGGAAGGAGCTGCTCCGGAAGCTCTCCTCGCCCATCGTGTCGCGGGCCCTCTACTCGATGGGCACCACGCCGGAGGAGGTCGTGCGCGAGCTCGTAGAGGAGATGTACCGGCCGGACAAGGGGAAGGTGGAGCTCCCCGACAACACCCGGATGGCGGCGATGATCCCGGGGGAGGTGGAGCCGGACATCAACCCGGGCGTGACCATCATCGAGGACCTGGTGTCCGTCACGGGCGACGTGCACCTGGCCGTGGAGATCCTCAACCGGTCGGGGATCTCGGACGCGGTCCTCTACCGCAGCCCCTACGAGCGCCTGTCCCCGGGTCAAAAGGAGCGGGTCCGGCTGGCCCGGATGATCGCGGAGGGCGCGAACCTGATCGTGATCGACGAGTTCTGCTCGCACCTGGACCCGAAGACGTCGATGCGGGTGGCGCGCAGCTTCTCCGAGATGTGCCGGGAGCTGGGGGTTACGGCGATCATCATCACGCACCGATCGGAGGTGATCGACGCGCTCGCCCCGGACAAGCTCGTGTACGTGGGGTACGGACTGGTGGGGGTGGAGGAGCGGGGGGGCTGATCACTCGGACCCCTCCGCCTCCGGAGGCACGGCCAGCACCGGGCACGGGGCCCGGGCGATAACCCCCTTCGTCGTGCTGCCCAGCACGAACCCCTTCACGCCGGTCAGGCCCCGCGTTCCCATCACGATCAGATCCACGTCCCGCTCCTGCGCCTCCTCCACGATCCCCTGCACGACGGACGGGGACTCCACGACGACCGGCTCCGCCTCCACCCCCTCCTCCTCGGCCATCTCGCAGACCTCACGCACCACTCTCTCCGCCTCCTCCACGAGCTCCTCGGGCAGCTCGTAGGAGGGCTTCGTACCCAGCGGACTCCAGAGCGGGATCACGTGCACGGCGACGATCCCGGCGTCGAACTTCTTCGCGAGCTGGATCCCCACCTCGGCCGCCCTCTTCGAGTTCTCGGACCCATCGGTCGGAATCATGATCGTTTTGAACAACCCGGCTCCCCCCGACCCCCGGCTCCGGACGGCGATATTACCGTGTCGATCGGGGGAGCGCCGCGTGCACCCTATGGCCAGGGAGTACTTCAAGCGGCTGGACGAGGAGGGCGTGCGCGAGCCCATCGGGCCGCGGGAGGACTGCGAGTACTACCCGTGCCACTTTGAGGGACAGGACTGCACCTGGTGCTTCTGCCCGCTGTACCCGTGCCTGGACGAGGACCTGGGCGAGTGGGTGCGGTCCAGAAACGGATCCCGGGTGTGGGGCTGCCAGAACTGCGATCTGGTGCATCG
>JBDOKE010000025.1:0-3960 GCA_039833815.1 Methanobacteriota archaeon
GAGGTCGTCCGCATCGCGCGTAGTATCGTGGAGGGCGAGTCCGGGTCGGAGGTGCCCGACGTGCGGGAGGAGGTGCGGAGGGCGTGGGTGTCGATCGAGGTGGAGGGGCCGGTCCGTCTCGAGGTGCGTGTGAGGGTGCCCCGGATCGGGGGCGGCTCGTGGAGTGTCTCAAGGCCGTGCTCACGGTGGCTTACGGGGCTTATGACGGTGCGGTGGGTGAGGCGGCGGAGCGGCTCGCGGACGAGGTCATGAGGCTGGACTCGGAGGAGGTGGTCCTCGAGGTCGAGCGTGTGCCGTCCCCGGGTCGGTTGCACCTGGAGGAGTTAGAGGTCCGGGTGTTGGGGGACGGTGAGGAGGTGTTCCGGGTTCGCGCGCCCACGCTGGGGGAGTTGTCCAGGAGGGTCTAGCCCGCGCTCCCGCTGCCGTTGACTCGCTCACGGTGCGGGCTTGCCCGGGAGGGAGAGTCGGTCACCGAGGGCGTTCTGCCGTCGTCACCCCCCATCGCCGGTGTCGGTCATCGCCCGCGACCTGGGTGGTCGATGCGATCTCCGGTCCCGTAGGCTCGTCACACCGCGTAGGGGGAACACTCCCTGGGATTCCGTCCGAGTCCTAACATCATGCAGGTGCGCCTCGCACTCAGCCTAGGGGACTCTCCCCAAGGACGAGTTGCTTTCTCAGGTGGGTTCCGGGTGATGCGGGTATGGGGTCGGAGTGACGGAGCCTACCGGCGATAGGTCGTGATGGCGCGTCGCCGTACGCGCGCCTCGGTGCGTGAGGCCGTGAGGACATTGTAAGCCCCCTCGGGGCGCAGGCCCGAGCGTCGGTGTGCGGTGGTGCCGGTAGGTTAGTGAGGCCACATCGGCGGTCACTGATAGCATGGGGCGACCCGCTCTAGCACCGAGTGCACTCCGCGGTCCGTGCAGGCAGGGGGTTCGACCTGTCCCGTACCCTTCGAGGGAGCATGGGGGAACCTCTCGATGTAGGTCTGGATCCATGAGCTCGGTACGTCGTGCTCGGATCGTTTCAGTGGTTGAAACGATCTCCGACGGGAGCGTTTCGAGGTCGCTCTCGGGACCTTACGGTTTCCACTCCCCTAGGCGAGATGGTGGGGGTGGGGAGTGCCGGAAGCGCCCAGCGTGTGCTGTTCGATCCCCGACGCGACCCTGAGTTCGGCCTTGAACTCCGTCTCCGGCGCTTCGAGGAGGAGTGCCGGTGTCAGGAGTAGGGTCATGAGGTGGGCGAAGGCGGAGGGTAGGGCCAGGACCGTCGCGAGTGGTGTCGGGATGGGTAGGTAGAACCCTAGGGCGGGTAGGAGTAGAAGGAGGGCGTTCGCGAGCCCCATGGGGAGCGATTGGGAGAGCGGTTCGAGGACGAAGGCCTGGGCACGGTGAAGGGTCGGTTGAGGACCTCGTCCGGAACGTTCAGGAGGTGGTTCAGCACGCGTACCAGGTTGAGGGTGGAGAAGGTTAGGAGTGCTTTGAGGATGGTGCCGCCATCTGGTAGCGGGTAGGGGCCGGGGAGTTGGATGTGGAGCGTGTACGGGATCGTGTCGGTAGGAGTCTCGAGGATGAAGGGGATTATCACCTCGGTACTGGGCTCGGTCTTGCTCGTTCGGAGCACTTCGGGCTGGAGGAACTTCACGCTCGGGGCCTGCTTGAGGATCTTCGAGGTGAGCTGGGCCTGGATGTACCTGAGCCCGAAGAGGTGGATGATGGCAGGGCCGGGCTGGATCTCGTACTCGGAGCATGCTTTCAGTCTTCCGTCCTCGTAGACCTCGACGCGCACGCGGAAGGGCTCGGGTGAGAGGGAGAGCTCGAGGGTGTTCGGTGGCTCGAGCTCGAAGGTGCCCTCAGGCGTCTCGAAGACCACGCGAACGCGCTCCTTAGCCCTCCACCACTCGCTTGCTCCCAGGGTCGCGAAGACGTCGATGTGGTCGAGTGGGACGCGGAGCGTGAGCGAGCCACCAAGCGATCGGAGGAGTCCCATCGACAACCTCGCGATGGGGGCGACCGGGTCCCGGAACTTAACCTCCACGTGCGCGCTGAAGTCGACGCGGTGGTCGCCCCGCTTGTCGTGGATGACCACGCTCCCGTCCACCCAGAGAATGGAATCAACCACCCACTGCTCCCAACCCTCTCTCAGGGAGGATGAGCTGGACTGCACCGGCTGAACCCTTCCCACCTCGACACCGGGTCGGAGGGTGAGCTCCACAACCTGATCGTCGACCACCCGTACGACCCTAATCGGCTAAAACTCCTGTTCACCGTCGCCCCTACCGCCGTCGAGGACCGGTACCGTGACACTGGATCTGACGACGATGCCCCGCCCGGGAAGCACGCGTGCGAAGAAAACCTTCTTCTCCCACACCTCGTAGTGCTTGTAGCGAATGATTAGTGTCACCGAGAAGTAGTCCAAGACGCGGTTGACGCGGCTCTCGCTGGTCTTCATGCCGAAGGCGTCGTGCTTACTATCCCAGTAACAGCCCGTGATCAGGCTCTCCAATTCACCGTGGACTTAGACGCCTATGAGCAGGTCCTTGCACGCATCGCGGTCCCCGGTGACGCTCAACCTAGTCATAACATCGGTCACGGGGTCCGCGGCCGCTCCGGTCACGACCGTACTCGCCAGGGCGACCAGCAACAGGCCCAGCGGCGGCATCCGGACGCCACGATCGCTACCGGACCCGGCGGTCGGGCCTTACCCCTCGCCCCACGCCTCCTGGGCCCGCATTTCTTCTCCGTCGGGATGACCGACTCGACGATGGCTTAACCATTGCGGCCTATTGCGGCTAACTTTCGCCCAGCAAACTCCACGAGCTCCAACCACCGTTCGACCTTCAGCGCTCCAACGGTCCATGCGTCTCGGTCCGGACGCAGTGCCCAACAGCAGGAGTCGCCCCGAAAAGGCACTCCAAGTCTGCGGAGCGGAGGTTCTGAACCTTCAGGCGGCTGGAGGGAGTTCGGACGACGCCACCGAGCGGCAAGGGCGCGCCGTGAGTGGAGGATCCTCCGGGCCCGGTACTGCTCGCACGAGCGGAAGCGTGGGTCCGACTCCTCTTCTTTCGAGGTGTCACTTCCTTTGTAATCGGGCGGGTGGTCGGAGGAGACCCGACCGTTGGGACAAGTGGCGAGTGCGAAGACCGAGTCGATCCACACCCAGCCGACAGGCATCCAGGATCTTCAGACTAGTTCGCTCATGGCTTTGTACTGCTTTGTAATCGGCAGCCTGAACTGGATCGGCGGGCACGGTGGGCGGGTGCTCACTGACTGTCGCTCGTCCCGGTCCGACCATCAAGGTGAGACGAAGTGGCGGTTCTCCGAGCCATGACAGCGGTGGGCGGCACCAGCCGGGAAGGCTTCACTCTCCCGCCTGATTACAAAGTAGCGAGCTGACTCGGAGCCCGGAGTGCGCACGTGCAGGCCGCGGCCCGCCCTTGCGAGTGGGTTGAACGGCTCGTGCAGGCGCCCCTACTGGAACTCGTTGGTGGTTAATCACGGCGACTCAACGTTCTCACGACGTGAGTACTTGAACGAGCTCACCCTCCGCGTGCCCACTTCGACCGGCGGGTTGACGTTCACCGTCACAACCCACTTCCCTCCCTTCTTCTCGACGGACCTCACGAGCGCGCACGCCACCCCTACGACCCTATGATATCATCGTTAACTTGGTTGCCAGCCTGTACGCCAACCTTACGTCGTTACCCTTGAGCGGCTCGCCGTATTTCACGCGCTTTTGAGTTTGAATAAGGATCCCGAGGTCCTTGGACTTATCCTCGAGGTTATTACGGTATTCCTCGGCCGGGGCGCCGTGCACGTACGCGACGTACTTGCCCAGCGCCCGCTTGAACTCCAGGAGTGGGTCGGTCACCACCGCTGCCTCAGAGAGGCGGGTGCTGGAATCCTCGATTTGGAACCTCGGCGCCTCCCAAATTCTGGGATACCCGTAGGGGTACCTGTATGC
>JBDOKE010000026.1:0-1710 GCA_039833815.1 Methanobacteriota archaeon
CCCTCGCAGAAGTCGCACACGCTGTACCCGTCGCCGAACTCGATGAGTGCCTTCTTGGCCTCAGGGGTGAGAACGCCGCCCCGCTGGATCGGGTTCACGTTGATGTACCGGCGCTCCGTGTCGCGGACGAGGCGGCGGTAGCGGTCGAGGTTCACGGGGGAAGCCCCCTCAAAGGTCGACCACGTACTCGGCCACCCACCGGCCGTCCTCACGCTCCACTCGCATGTTGTGGTACGTGATGGCCTTGACCTCGGTGTGGAAGGGGTGGCGGTCCGGGTCGTAGGGCTCACCCTTGGCGGTCCCCGCCGCGCGCCACCCGTCGTCGGTGCGCTCCAGCTCGTCCACCTCGAACTCGGAGAACAGGAGGCCGTTCACCTCGTGTTGGAAGTGGATCTCCTCGAGCCAGTCGTGGAGGAGCTCGACCTCGTCCTCGGCCTCGGTGACCTCGATCCGCACCTCCTCCCTCGGCTCGACCGCGTCCAGGTCCGTGATCAGGTCGAACAGGGCCTTGGCCGCCTCGACGAGTAGCTCCTCGAGCGAGTCGGCCCACACGCGGAAGGCCGCGTCCGCGGTGTGCTCGATCTCCTCCCAGGGCACCGGCGGAGCCCCCGGCCCGCAGAGGGGAAATAGGAGAGAAATCCTTCGGTCGTGGGGGGTGGTGCGGCGTGTGCCTGGCGATTCCGGGACGGATCGTGGAGCTGGAGGGTAATCGGGCGGTCGTGGACTTCGGCGGTGTGCGGCAGGAGGTGGACGTGAGCCTGCTGGAGGACGTGGAGGAGGGTGACTGGGTCATCGTGCACACGGGGTTCGCCATCCAGAAGCTCTCCGAGGAGGAGGCGAGGGCGTCGCTGGAGGTGTGGGAGGAGGTGCTCAAGCACGTGGAGGAGGAGCTAGAGCATGGAGAGGAGGGAGATGGTTAAGCGGCTGGCCCGTCGCGTGCACCGGGAGGCGGAGCGGGTCGGTCGTGAGGTCTCCATCATGCACGTGTGCGGTTCGCACGAGCGGACGATCGTAGAGCACGGGCTGCGCTCGCTCCTCCCGGAGAACGTGCGCCTCGTCTGCGGGCCGGGCTGCCCGGTCTGCGTGACGACGGCGGGGGAGCTGTCGGCCGCCATCGAGGCGGCGGAGGATGGGATGGTCGTCTGCGCGTTCGGGGACGTGTACCGGGTGCCGACTCCACGCGGCTCGCTCTCGTCCTGCGAGGGCGACGTGCGGGTGGTGCAGAGCGCGCGGCAGGCGGAGCGGATCGCCGAGTCGGAGGACCGGGACGTGCTGTACCTGGCGGTGGGGTTCGAGACGACGGCCCCCACGACCGCGGCCGTCCTGCTCGACGACCCACCCTCGAACCTGTACGTGCTCTCGGCCCACCGGTTGATACCGCCCGTGATGGAGTGGCTGCTCGACCGAGGTGAGTGCCGTATCGACGCGTTCATCTGCCCGGGCCACGTGTCCACGATCATCGGGGAGCGCCCCTACGGGCCGATCGCGGAGCGGATCCCGTGCGTGATCGCGGGGTTCGAGCCCGAGGACGTGCTCATCGCCGTGCTCGCGGCCCTCAAAATGATCCGCCGGGGTCGGGCCGGGCTGGTCAACGAGTACACGAGGGCGGTGAGGCCGGAGGGGAACCGGACGGCCCGGGAGCTCATGGAGCGGGCCTTCGAGCCGGAGGACCGACCGTGGCGGGGGTTTCCCACGATTCCAGAGTCCGCG
>JBDOKE010000027.1:0-7726 GCA_039833815.1 Methanobacteriota archaeon
TTTCTCCCGGAGGCAGATCACGACACGTCCTCTTTCGGATCCGGCGAGCCCCTCCAGCACCCCTAGAACACCGCCAACGGCCTCGATCCCTAGCCGCTCGATTTCCACGCTGGCCTCCCTCAGCCACTCTTCCAGGCGGGAGGAGGGTGGAAATAGGACGGCGGTCCACAAGCCGACCCCGCTCCCCCCGGTGCCCCCGGGACAGGGTCCGCTGATCGGCCTTACCTTCTTACGATCACCTCAGACCACCATCCAGCCGACGGCGGTGCCCTACGACCGGCCGTGGGTGGGTCGGGGGACTTACCCCGTTCCCTTCCCGGCTGAAGGCTCCCGGAGCACGTCATCTCGACCCCCGATGGGGAGCCAGTCACTACCCAGCACCTCTCGGGGTACCTTACAACCGCACGGCCGGAGAGGGCGCCCGGGACTGAGTTCACCGTCTACGCACGGTGGTCGATAGCGACGTAATAGCAGCATGCGCTCGCTCAACCCGCCCCGCCGCTTAGACGCCGCCCGCTCCATCCGTCAGGGTTTGGACGGGGCTGGGAACGTCACTGGACGCTCCGAGCGCGCCCGCTCCCCCGTCGATTGCAATAGTCCAGTACCGCATGAGGCGACTGGGCGGAGGATCGTAACGCGCCCACTAACGATGGCAAACTCGAATACCGATCTGTTTCCTTTCCAGCCGGAAACTCCCGGGAAAGGATGTTCCGCTCTGCAAAGGCTCACCACTGGCCCGGTATCCCTGACCAGCCCTCGAAATCAACTTATGCGATGAGCTCGCCGGTTGCTCGTGGATGGAGCGCGGCGCGGGCGCCGGGTCGCGCCACCATCCTCCCACCAATCGTTATAAGTCCCATAACGATCACCCGGCGAAGTCGGCCTCCTTCCGAAGGCAGACACCCCGCCCCCGGGCCTTGCGCTTCGCCTGATCACAGCGCGGCCGGTCACCACACCACCTCGTCACCGGGGCTACCGGGTGCGGCTACGCAGGCTGATCCGGCGGGTCCTCCGAGGGTGAGGAGGATCCGCACGCCACCGTCGAGTACGTCGAGTCGGAGGGCCGGCCCGCTCACGGACGACGAGCTCGCCGAACTCCTCGAGGAGATCGAGACTGATCTCGACGCCGACGCGGCCCTGGCCGGTTACATCCTCGGGCTCATCGACCGGAAAAGGGAGAGGTCCCGGGCGCCCGCCTCGTAGGGGCTGAACCACCACCGACGGCGCGCACGACGGGCCCCCGACGTCAAGTGGTGACTGACCACGACCGCGGTAGAGGAAAGGAGAATCTCGACCCGAGCCCGCCACCCTAACCACGGCCAGCTGCGACCCTCCGGGACTACAACATCGGGTGACGGCTACATGACTGTCCGCCTCCTCGGCCACACCGTTGCTAGTCCGCGGTTACGGCGGCTGCGCTCACTCCGTCTCGGCGCGAGTACCTGAATGAGTCCACCTTCTCCCTGCCTATCCCCACCGGCGGAATTACTCGGATCGTAACCATGCACTCCCGGCCTTCTTCGGTGGTCCTCAGCCCAACAGACTCCACGTACGCACACCTCACAGTCCACTCTCTAGATTCCCTATAGATCTCCATGCAAGCCTTAAACACACCCTCATCCTTAGTTACAACCAGCAGCTTGTACCTGTATCCCAAAAGTACGTTCAAGACGTCGACAAACTTGTCAGGTATGTTCTCAGGCCCCTCCTTGAGCACCTTTTCGCGAAATCTTTCGTAGTCTTTCAGTCTTCGAAATGCTTTTCTATACTTATCTGACTTAACTACAAGTTTGTAGACACTTCCCATGCTTCCGTCGTCTTTGGGCAAAAGTTCTTCGTACTCCACACACCTGAGCCTGAATAGAAACTGGCATGTTCCTTTGTTGCCACAGGCGATCGTTACGCCCTGATGCAAGTACCCACAATAACTAGGAACCTCCTTCAGCTCGCTGTGAATGCCGAGTTTCCCGGCGTACTTTTCGAGCTGTCTGCGGTACTCCTCGATGAGGGCATCATGAGCGTAGGCAACGTACCTCGCTCCCAGCGCTCGCTTGAGTTCCAGGAGCAGACTGGCAACGGCCGTGGCCTCCTCCGCTATATCGATTACTTTGAGTGGTAGTTGGAAGTTCGCCGACGCGACCGACAGGAAGGCGTCCACGACTACGTTGGTGTCGAGCACGACACCGTCCACGCCCTCGACTATCCTCCGAAGCTCCTCGCTCAAGCTTGATCACCCGAGATACCTCGAAGGACGATGTCCGCGGCCCTCCCAACCTCAGGATGGTCCCACGTCAGCCTGCAGATCCCCTTCAGCAGCTCCCGGATCTCCCCGTCCTTCGGCGACTCCATCTTGTGGAGGCACCAGTGCAGCACGTCCACCGGGTCGTTCGACCCCTCGAGATCCTCGGGACTCCGGTCCCTCCATGTTTCCAGTATCGCCCGGCCGCTGGCGAGCCTCACCGGCGGCTCGCTCGGGGGGAGACCTACGGCCCGCGCCAGCGCCTCGAACTCCTCCCTCCTCGGAGCCTCCTGAACCCGCGGGTACCCGAACACGTACCTGTACGTCAGGTAAAGGAGCGATCCGGGCTCCGAGACGTCCACGCCCAGCTCCCTGACCACCTCCCCGACGATGTCCTTGAACGCCTCGTACAGGTCCCCGGGAACGGACGGTCCGAGGACGCGCGCGTACGGAATCAGGGACGTGCCGCTCACGCGACGTCTCGGAAGCTCCCTCGCTAGTCTCTTTGGGGCTCCGTCACCGCCGCTCCTCGTCGGCTCTAGGACGGTCGACACCCTGAGTATCCACGCCCTGGCCCTGAAGTAGTACACCCCTCGATTGTGGGCTTCGTGGAGGAACTGAAGCGCGTCGGGCAGCGCGTCGGCGTCCGGGACGACGTACACGACCCTCCGACCCGCCCCGGGCCGGCCACCCTCCGACGAGGCGTCGGGCAGGTAGCCCCTGAGGTGCGCCGTCACCGTTTCCAGCCACGGGTACCACCGACCGAAGGGGAGCGTGAACACGGAGGCATCGACGCTCCCGGCACCCTCCGTCCCGTCGAAGCCATCGGTGGGGTACGCCTCGACCACCCTCAGAAAACCCTTGAGCCATCCGCGGACCTCTTCGATCAGGGCCCACGGAACGGTCTCGCCATAAACCCACGGGAGCACGTTCGAGGGGGTAGGCCATCCGGGCGACGCGACCTCCGGAACCCACCGCGCGTGGGCCGAGTTGAGCCCCGAAATTACTGACGCGAGGGTGATGATCGCGCCGGCGGCGCCCCGGTCGCCGTCCTCAAGGTCGTCCAGGTACCCCCTCAGGAACCTGATAATCTCGAGGAGGAAAAGCGTCTGCCGCTCGTTAAGGCACGCCTTCGACGACATCAGGTGAACGGAGCCGTACAGCTCGAGAACACGATCGATGGCTTCTCGAACGTCCTCGAGGTCGTCCTCCTCGGCCTCCCTGACACCGCTATTCGTCACCACCGCGGCCAGGTGGGAGGCGGGGCCAACTCTCCCAGCTTCCTCCCTCGGAAGATAGGCGCCAACCAACGGAAGAGAGAAGGCCGCCTCCAGAGCCTCTCGGCACTCGCGCTGAGCCCTCCCCAGTCCGATCCTCTCCTCGCACCTAGGGCACGTGACGGTCGCGTCGAGGACCGTGATGGACCGGTCGCCGAGGTCCTGGGGCCGGGCGACGCGCAGTGAGACCTCCCTACCGTCCACCTCCAGCTCGAGGACGCGCCTCTCCGACGCCACCCTAGGGTCGTCTACCGTTGGGATCCGAAGACCGCACTCAGGACACTCAACTGAGTTGACCCACACGTAGTACCGGGCCCCGTCGGCGTAGAGGTCTCCCAGCCTCTCCCTTAGGTACCTGGAGAGGTCCCCGAGCACGTCCAGTGCTTCCTCCAGCGCCTCCGGGTCGGCGAGGCACCGGGGATCGACGCAGGCTTGAGGCCTCATCAGCCACAGGCCCGCCACCCGCACCTCGCAGCCAGCCGCGGCCGCCTCCAGGGCCACGATCGGGTCGTTCACGGCGACCGTACGACCCGACAGCTCGCCCTCAGGTACCCTCCTCAGGACCGCTTCCGGATTAGACTCCAGCCGCTCGCGGTCCAGCGCCAGGAACAGCGCCAACCTCGCGGCGACTCGAGTGGCGAAGAGGCGGGGCGGCGGGAAGTTGGGGAGCGAGTCAACGTCCAGCGTCTCAACGGATCGAGCCTCAAGCATCAGCCCGGCGGGATCCATCCTCGCTCCCCTCCCCGTACCGCGAGAATCTCCAAACCGTAAGGGTGCGACATAACGGTAAGAACCTGCCGGCGCCGCGCCGGACGCCCGGATCGCACGGCGTGCCGGCGGTCGTCGGTCACGGGATCATGGTGCACCAGCCGTCCCACCTAGTGGTAACCCCAACCCAGACGGTTGCGTTAGGCGGCACCAACCACTCGCGCCGCGCGAGCTCTTGGTACGAACCAAGATGCCCGCCGAGAACTCAGGTACGCCGAGCTCTGACTGATTACACGCCTCGCGTGCCGCAGGCGGAGCCCGGTCGGAGATCGTAACGCTCCCGCTAACGGTAACCAACCAGGGTACCAACCCGTTTCCTTTCCGACCGGAAGCTCGGCCGGAGATAGGTTCCGCCCCGTAAAGGCCCGTCACTGGCTTAACACCGTCCGGTCAATCCCGCAATTAACTTATGTGATGAGCTCGCTAGTTCACCCTGAACGAGGCGCGGTTCGGGAAGCCGGGTCGCCCGTCGCCCCTCCCGCAATCGTTACGAGTTTCATAACGAATCACGAACCCCGGCGCGGGACCGCGCCTAGAGGCCGCTTACGGGGATCGCACGACCCGTCAGGTACGCTCTCCGGCGTCCCCGAAACCACTCCCAGGCTCCGCCCCTGTCACCCGCGCTCCGGTACCGAGCGGCCCGTACGAAGGACAAGGCGGATAACAGGTGGAGGCCGAGGAGGGGCTCGGGGACCAGCGCTCAACCGGACCGAGCGTCAGGCGTCGGCTGGCGGGTCCTTCCTCGCCTCCCCCGTGACGGGCTCTGGGATCTATCCCGGGGGTGCCACATGGAGTTGGTACGTCGGCACCGCGGGCCAGCCCCGGCGCACCCCGGGCCATTACGCCGTCGGGCAGCGGCGCCCGACGCCGCGATACGAGCTCTCCCTCATGACACGTCGGTGGTCGTGCTACGAAGATCGCACAGTCTATGCGATGACCCCACCATGGTAACACGCTCGTTCGGCTCGCGCGGAGGGCGCAGTGGTGCTGTCTCGGCCTGAGGCGATCCCTAGGAGGCCCACGCGCTCCAGCCACGACCTCCCGGGAGCGAGCTCCGTGCACCGGGCCAGAATCGTAACGACTCCATTAACGATACCAGATTTGAATACTGATTTGTTTCCCTTCTGACCAGAAACCCGGCTGAGAGCCGGCTCCGTCCCGTAAAGGCCTACCGCTGGCTCAGGACCGTTCGATCAGCCCCGTAACTAACTTGTGTGATGGGCTCGCTAGACAGGCGTGGGTGGGACGTGCGCGGTCGGCCGCGCGACCCGTCGACCTTGCCACGAATCGTTATGGGTTTCGTAACGATTCCCGGCCTACGGTGGAGTGCCCGAAGGAGGAGACTGGAGTGCGGCACGCTCCGCCGACTCACCACCTGAGCCCGATACCCCGGTACGGTCAGCTTGACAACCCCTGAGTCACGCTACCTCAACTGATTCTCCGCGACTCGCGCCGAGCACCCATACTCTCGTACCACCGAGGCCCGTAGAGTACCACCTCGTCTCCGACCGAGACGTAACGCTCCGGCGGCCTTCAGGAGTCGCTGGATGGAGTCCCGTCCGGACGGATCCTGATGCCGGAGGACGACGTGGGAGGAACCGCGTGGGAACGATCGCGATGTCGTAGGCACTTGGGGGTCGTGCCTGGCCTCTCGACCCTCCGCGGCGGGTGATCGGCGGATGGAACTAAGGCTGAAAAAACTCGAGCTGGCCAGGGAGAGAATCAGGGCGGCGGAGGTGTGTCTCCAGGACTTGAACGACCCCGATACAGCCGTCTTCCTAGTCAAGGATGCTATCATGCTGGCCGCGGACGCCGTCGTGATGGACGAGAGAAAGCTTCCGAGGCGCTTCGGCAAGCTGGTGGGCCTACTGAGTAGGAGGATCGGTGAGGGCGAAGAACTGCGGAAGCTATTCCGTGAGGGCAGAAGATTCCAGTCGTTCCGGGACGCGGCCGGCCGGGGCCGGTGTACGCGACCGTTGGTCACGCGGGAGGAGGTGGACGACGTGCGAGACCGCGTGGAGTGGGCCCGCGAGCTAGTTAGGGTCGTAGAGCGGGTCCTGAAAGGTCACTAGCCCAGCTCTTCGACGATCTCTAGCACCCTCCTCGCGTCCCGGACGTTATCCTCGGCGAGTTCCGGACTAACCTCCACCTCCCCGAGCCGAACGGCCTCTTCGCGGCGGGCGACGCGAAGGACACGCTCCTCCAGCTCCTTCGGCAGGTCCCTGGCCTTCCTTATCTCCTCCAGCACCCTCACCAGGTCTGGATGCGGGCCACCCTTTCCAACACAAATTAGGTACAGGTACGCCAGCGCCTGACGGACGGACTCAATGGACAGGTGCAGCTTAGGCCGCGCCTCCTCCAGCTCGTCGGCCGACTTCAGGACCTCCTTGGCCTCCTCCAGGACCCGGAGTGCTCGACCCATCGAGACTCCGGCGGACCTCGGCTCGCCCTTGACCTTAACTCCGCCATCCTCGACGACAGCGTATACGTCCATCCACGGCCTGTGCAGGGACTCGAACTCCTCCGGAGTCGCTAGGGAAAGGTCCACGGGCTCCTCCCACGAGAGGTCAGCCCTCCTCAGAATCTCCTCGGCGAGCTCGGACCGCTTCACCCCGCGGCTCGGCACCCGATCGCTGACGACGACCACGTCCAGCTCGGACTCACCTGCGGCATCGCCTCGAACCACACTCCCGTAGACGACCGTCCGCACGTCCCCCAGGACCTCCCGAGCCGCCCGATCGATCTTAATGGCTATCTTTTTCCACTCCATCCCGGCCGAACGCCCCGGGTGATGACCGGTCGTGCAACCTAAGATACCTGAATCCAAGCCTGAGTCCCACCACGAGCCGGTTCGCATCCTGGCCGAGCGGGCCAAGCTCCGCGCCCGAGCGGCCGCGAAGATGGAAGAGATGGGCTTTCACAGCGCGGTCACGGTGCTCGCTCACCGGGCGATCGAGCCGCCGATTAAGGCCCTGCTGATAGCCTCGGGAGCGCGGCCGGAGGACGTGAAATCCTGCGGGCACGAGCCGCGACGCTTAGCCGACAAGGCTGATGAGCTCTGTGCGCGCGTCAAGTCGCTTCAGGGTCGCGAGAGGATCCTGGATCGCCTCACCCTGGCCTACGTGAGCAGTTCCCGGAGGACGATCCCGAGCTCGCTGAGTCCACCGTCCGGCCGGCCAAGCGCGTCGTGGAGGAGGTGCTCGGGAAGCTCGATACCTCCTAGGCAAGGACCCGTCCGGAGCTTGGTTGCAGCACCCTATCCCGTGCGTCCACAGCGACGGCCGACGGTACCGACCACCTCCGCCAAAGTTCAGTCACGAATCTGTTTCCTTTCTGACCGGAAATCGCGGTCGGGGACGGTTCCACGAAGCAAAGGCCCATCACCGGCTCAGCACGGCCCGATCACCCCAGCAATCAACTTATACGATGAGCTCGCTGGTGG
>JBDOKE010000028.1:0-4341 GCA_039833815.1 Methanobacteriota archaeon
GCGCGCTCGGCCGCCCGCTTGAGGTCGTCCCAGCACTCCAGCTCGGAAAGCGTGCCGATGCGGTCCGCGACCTCCGCGATGTTGCACGAGTAGTCCCCGACCCGCTCGATGCAGTGCGAGATCTCCAGAAGGAGCGCGGCGGTCTTGCCCGCCTCCTCGGACGGCTGAAACGTGGGCAGGGTGCGGACGTAGAGCCGGATCTCCTCGTCCAGCCGGTTAACTTCCTCGTCCATCCTCACGATCTTACGGGCCAGTCCGGGGTCGTGCTCGACGGCCTGGATCGCGAGCTTCACCTGGGACTCCGTCAGTTCGATCATCCGCTCGAAGTAGGGACGGACGTTCTTCAGGTGAGCCTCCAGGTCCTCGTGAATGTGCCGGCCGAGCTCCTCGAGTAGCTCGGGGAAGTGGCGGCGGAGCTTGGTCATGTCCACGGAGTACGTGCGGAAGACCGCCCCCTTCTCTATCAAGGGCTGGAGGAGCTCCGTCACGTAGCGGCGTGAGACGCCCACCTTCTCGGCGATCTCCTTCTGCGTGGAGGGACGATCCTTCAGGATCGTGCGCAGGATCGCGGCTAGGGTTGCCCTCCTTCCCCGGGGGTACAAGACGATCTCACCTCCGGCTTCACCGGGAGAGTCGGTCCTTCAACAGGCTCAGGATCCTTTTTACGCTTCTTGAGGAGCCTCCCCTGGAGAGGCCGGGCGTCGCCAAGGAGAGCTTTAAAGTCTCATCGCCCGTGTCCAGCTCGAACGTGAGGAACTCGACGTTGTCGTGCGAGGAGATGACCCAGGGGTTCAGCAGCGTCCCCTCCGGCTTCTTCGACGGACGGATCCGGAGCCTTGGGGGATCCTCCCCGAGCAGCTCGAAGGGCTTGGTCAGGAGCTCCTTGGTCTTCTCGATCGCGTCCTCGCCGCTCATCGTTACCGCCGTGTAGAAGGCTCGAGCGGAAACCTGTATGCACCCCTTCTCCCCACAAAACTCCAGCACGACGTCCCCTTCCCGCTCGTGAACGTGCACGTTCAAGCGCTTTCCTCCCCGGGGTGAGGGGGTTGGCGGTCCGCAGAATCGAGATCGACCGGGAGCGGTGCGAGGGGGCCTCCTGCGCGCTCTGCGTGGAGGCGTGCGAGCGGGGGGTGTTGGGCGTCAAGGGGGACGAGGTGGTGATCGTAAACCTGGAGGCCTGCGACGCGTGCGACGAGTGCGTGCGCGTGTGCCCAAACGGCGCGATCGACCTGTACCGGTACCGGGAACGCCAGTTCTTAAGCGCGATGGTTAGGGCCATGCGCGGGGACGAGAAGGGCCTGGACGTGGCCCGGAAGGTGGTCATGCGCGGCCGGGACGTGTTTGGGGACAGTTGGTTCTACCTAACGCGGGAGGTGGAGCGGACAAGCAGGATCGAGCGGATGGCGCGGCGGGAGGGGAAGCGGGCGCGGCTGTACGAGTGCAGGTGCAGACTGTGTGGCAAGCGGTTCAAGAGCAACAAGAAAGTCGACGTGTGTTCGGAGTGTGCCGGCAAGCGATCGCGTCAGGAGCGCGTTAGATGAGGGTGTACACGTAAACGATAAAGCGGAAGCGGCCCACGTATGGTATGGAGGCGGTGTCACCATGCGCAGGCTCGGGAAGGCCCTTCACGTGACCCCGCGGGGCAACCTGATCGCCCGGGCCGATGAGGTGCCGCCGCTGGGCGCGCCCGTGGTGACCCGCCGCCGGGAGCGCGTGGGGATCATTGTGGACGTGTTCGGGCCCGCCGACCGCCCGTACGTGGCGATCCGGGACAAGTCGCGGGAGCGGTTGGAGCGGTTCGTGGGGCAGGAGCTGTTCATCCCGCCCCGACGCCGTCGCCGGCCCCCGAGAAGGAGGAGGCGTGGGCGACCGAGACCCCGGCGCAGGTGATGGGGTGTGCCGGACATGCCTAATTCTGGTGAGGGTGCTGGTGAGGGTGAGAAGGTCGAGGAGATGGTGTGCCCGGCCTGCGGGTCTCAGGAGATCGTCTTCGACGAGGAGCGTGGTGAGTACGTCTGCGAGAAGTGCGGGCTCGTGCATGAGGAGCCCGTGATCGACCCGGGCCCTGAGTGGCGGCACTTCAACTCCGATCAGCGGCAGCGTCGGTCCAGGACCGGGGAGCCGGCCAAGGTGCGGCTTCCCGACAAGGGCCTGTCCACGATCATCGATCGGGAGCTCCGGGACTCCTCGGGTCGCAAGAACCCGCACATGCAGCGGCTGAGGACGTGGGACAACCGGATCAAGACCGCCAGCAGCCGGGAGCGCAACTTCCAGCAGGCGTTTCAGGAGCTGGAGGTGCTCGCCTCCAAGCTGCAGCTCCCAGAGCCCGCGAAGGAGCGGGCCGCCGCCATCTACCGGAAGGCGTACGAGAAGGGGATCGTGCGCGGGCGCGGGATCGAGAGCGTGCTCGGCGCGGCCGTCTTCGCCGCCTGCAAGGACACGCGGCACCCGCGCACGGCCCGGGAGATCGCCGAGGCGCTGAACATGCCCGACGAGAACGAGATCCTCCGCGCCTACCGGGTCCTGCAGCGCCGGCTGGGCCTCCATCAGCGCCCGACCGAGCCCTCCGACCACCTGCCGCGCTTCGCGTCCAAGCTGAACGTCTCCGAGGAGGTGGAGGCCAAGGCCCAGGAGATCATCGAGAAGGCGAAGGAGAAGGGCATCACCGTGGGCAAGGGTCCCGCCGGCATCGCCGCCGCGGCCCTCTACATCGCCTGCATTCTCGAGGGCGAGCGCCGCACGCAGCGGGAGATCGCCGAGGTGGCCAAGGTAACCGAGGTCACCATCCGCAACCGGTACAAGGAGATCTGCGAGGCCCTGGGCATCGACCTTCACCCGTGAAGCAGCCGACGCGCCGCCTCCCTCAACGCCCTCTCCTCCCTTTTCGGGATCGGGTACGCCCGAGCGTCCAGCACGTAACGAACCCTCTCCCTCGCCACCCGCGGGTCCGGACGGCCCAGGTCCAGCACCGTCAGCACCTCGGCCACCAGCCCCGGGTCCCGGCTGGTTAGGAAGTCCCGAAAGGACAGATGGCGGGACCGCAGGAAGCGCCCCACGTCGCTGCACCGCATCATCTCGCAGAAGTCCACCAGGGCCCGCCACGGCTCCCGCCCGTACTCCCTCAGGATCTCCCGGCTCACCCGCTCAGGACCCACCTCCCGCGCGTACCTTCGCAGCCCGTGGATCACCCCGTACTCGCGGGCCCACTTCAGGTGCCTCCACGCCCACGCCTGACCCGCGATCCCGGTGATGAGCCCGGGCACGCCCCCGCGCACGAACTCGTCCGGCATGAAGATGCGCCCGGCACCCTCCTGCAGGACGACCGCCCACAGGTTCCTCACCGCCGCCTCCTCCGCGTCCATGCGCACCGCGCGCACGAGGACCATGGGTGGCCAGTCCGGCACGAGGTGAACCGACCAGCCCGGGCGATTGACCCGTAGCTCATGCTTCCAGAGCAACGTCTTCCGGGGCACGATGTCCACGACCGCTAGCCCTGGATCCTCGAGCTTAACTCGGAACCCGTAGAGCTCCGTCGGGTACCCGGGGCCCTCCGGCCGGGTCCCGTACACCACGTACGGCGGGACCAGGGCCAGCAGCAGGACCGCCAACGCCGCGCCAGCCCGACGCATCCACCCTCACCTCCTTTCGACCCTTGTACGACTCCACCCGGCCCAGGGCCCGCACCCTCTCCCCGGGAGCGGGTACCCGTGCGCGGGCGGCCGACTCCGTGAGGAACACGGGGATCGTGCCGTCGCTCACCCTCACCCACACCAGGCACCCGTTTCTCAGGGTGGTGAGCCCCACCGCCGTCCCGTCCACGAGGACCAGGGTCCCGTCCGGTGCCCGCTCCAGGTTCGCGACCGTGGCCCTCCACTCCGGGGACCCGTGGGACGCCCAGAGGAGTAACGATCCCATAAGGACGCACGCGATCGACAGCGCTCGTTCCAAGTCGCTGCCCGGGACGTTTCCAGCGTCCGACCTTTAAACGGGTCGGGTCGCGGTGGTGGGGAGGATGAGTAGGACGGGATCGATACGCCGGGAGACCGAGGAGACGCGGGTGCGGGTGCGGGTGAACCTGGACGGGTCCGGGGTCGCCGACGTGAGCACCGGGCTGCCGTTCTTCGATCACCTGCTGGAGCAGTTGGCGGTGCACGGTGGTCTGGACCTGGAGGTGAGGGCCGAGGGGGACCTGGAGGTGGACGATCATCACCTGGTGGAGGACGTGGGCATCTGCCTGGGTCGGGCGCTCGATGAGGCGCTGGGGGACCGGAGGGGCATCCGTCGAATGGCCTGGTCGGCGGTGCCCATGGACGGGTCCCTGGTGCTCTGCGCCCTAGACCT
>JBDOKE010000029.1:0-3144 GCA_039833815.1 Methanobacteriota archaeon
GGTAAGTCCGCACGACCCGCTGGATCGGTAAGAAAAGCTCAAATTCTGATAACGCGGGTGGGCCTCGGGGGGAGGCATCGGCATGAGAACGGTGCCGATTCTGCTGGCGGCCCTGGCGCTCACCCTGAGCGGGGTCGTGGTGGCGGACGAGGACGAGTTGGCGGGCGTGCTGGTGCACCCGTGGGCGCTGCAGCTCAGCGCCAGCCAGCCGAAGGAGGTCTCCAAGGAGTACGTGATCTCGGTGGAGGGTCCGGCGGGCTCGAACCTGCCGCTGCGGAAGGCGTACTACGGGGTGTTCGTCTCGGACGAGCATCACGCGGCGCTGATCGTGGACCTGACGCCCGCGGTCGTCGGGGAGAAGGAGGACAAGGTGATCATCGATCCGAACGCGATCCCGGGGCGGCAGTACGCCAGGGTGAGGTTCAAGCACGCTCACGCGCCGCGGTACGGGCTGCTGGCGCTGTCCCTGGAGACGAAGCCGCTGCCGCTGGGGTTGCCGGTGAAGCTTGTTAAGCCGGAGGACCTTAAGCTGAAGGTGGGCAGGGTTGAGGTGAAGCTGGACGAGGAGCTGGCGAGGGATCTGGCCCGGGTGCTGGCCACCTACGAGTACGGTGAGGTGACGGAGCACATCAGCGTAGGTAAGCTGCAGGCGCTGGTGTTTAAGGTGCTGGTCCGGGACCAGCTGCTCGGGATCCCGAAGGTTGAGAAGAAGTCTAAGAAGAAGTTGTCACAGGCGGAGTCTCCAGCGAGCGTGGAGCGGACTGAAGTTGAGAAGAAGGTGAACGAGGAGGCCGGCTACGCGGTGCGGGCCTTCCTGGAGGCTAACGCGGGCAGGAGCGAGGTGCGGGCGGAGTTCGAGGCCGCTGGACTCGAGGACGTGCTCGGTGAGGCCGCCAAGCTGGTCGAGGACTTCCTGAGCTCGAAGGAGGGTAAGGAGCTCGTGAGCGCCGCCGAGCGGGCGGCGAAGGCCGGCGCGGCGGCCGCGCCGGTGGCGTTGGCGGCGGTGCTCTCGGGCCTGCTGGCGCTGGCCCGCCGGCGCTAGCCCGCCCCACAACCTTTTTATACCGGACGACCGGGGTCCCGAGTGGAGGCGCGGCCGCAGTCTAGTCTGGTAGGACGCGGGCCTTCCGAGCCCGTGGCCCGGGTTCAAATCCCGGCGGCCGCACCATGCCGGGAATCGTTACGAGGTCCATAACGAACGCCGGGGCGGGGTCGGCCGGGTGGTCCTCGTCATCCTTCCCGTCGGCCGGGATGACAGTCATCATACCTCCCCTTCCAGCTCGAGCAGCCCCGCCTCCTTCCCCGCCTTGAGCAGGGCCCAGGCGTAGGAGAGGCAGGCGAAGGCCTCGACGGGCAGGTCGTGAGCCAGGTAGTACCGGCCGTCGTGGTAGTACCGCTCCGCGAGGTCGAGGAGCTCCTCTCCCTCGAGCGTCATCGGCTCGGCGCGCTCGAGGAGGCGGGGTAGATCGCGGAGGTACCGGTCCAGGCGGTCGAGGAGCTCCCGGACTATCTTATGACTGTCCCCTCTCCGCTCAACAGCCCGGACAAGTTCGTCACGACCGCCTCCCGACATCCCGACTCCACCGCCCGGACCGCGGCCTCCACCTTCGGGATCATCCCGCCCCTGATCACCCCTTCGCGTCGGAGCCGGCGGGCCTCCTCCGGGGTCAGGCGCTCGATCACGCTGTCCGGGTCGTCCACGTCCTCAAGCACTCCGGGAACGTCGGTGAGGAGCACGAGTCGGTCCGCCCCCGCCTCGGCCGCGATGGCGCCGGCGGCGGTGTCGGCGTTGACGTTGTAAATCGTGCCGCGCTCGTCCACGCCTAGCGGGGCGATCACGGGCACGCGACCGTCCCGCAGCAGGGCGCGGAGCAGGTCGACGTTCACCCCCTTCACGTCCCCCACGTACCCCAGGTCCACCTCCTCCCCGTCCACGCGCTCGACCCGCTTCTCCGCGAGCAGCAGGCCCCCGTCCACGCCGGAGAGCCCGACCGCGTCCACCCCGTGCGCGCGGAGCCCGGCCACCAGGCGCTTGTTCACGTGGCCGGCGAGCACCATGATCACCACCCGCAGGGTCTCCCCGTCGGTGACCCGGAGCCCCTTCACGAACCGCGGTTCCAGCCCGAGCTCCTCCATGGTCCGCGAGATCTCGGGTCCACCTCCGTGCACGATCACGGCCTCGTCGGGCAGGGCCTCGGCGAGCCGGTCGACCCGGTCCAGGACCTCCCCACCGACCTTGATCACCTCCACGGGCACCACCACCCAGGGGCGGTTCGGGGTTGGAGAACCAACTCCTGGCCGTGCGGGCGTTGGTGCTGATCGAGGCGCGGGGGCTGCCGATCCCGGAGGCGGTGGAGCGGGTCTGCGGGGACCGGCCGAGGGAGGTGCGCAGGTCGGTCCAGGCCTTCGTGTACGAGACTATAAAGCATCGGAACCTGCTGGATGAGCTGATCCGCGCGGGCTCGGAGGCGGAGCCGGAGCGGATCCGCTCCCCGTACGTGAAGCAGATCCTCCGGGTCGGCACGCTGGAGATGAAGCTGTGGGGGAATCCGGCCCCGGCGGTCACGGACTGCATGGTCCGGCTCGCGAAGCGGCTGGCGGGGGAGCGGGCGGGCAGCTTCGTGAACGCCGTGCTCCGGGGCGTGGAGCGCGTCTCGGTGGAGGAGGTGCTCGAGGACCGGCCCTGGACGGAGCGGCTCGCGCTCCGGTACGGGCACCCGGAGTGGTTCGTCCTCTACGCGCTCGACCTGTTCCACGGGGACCGGGAGCGGGTGGAGCGGCTGCTGCGGGCCAACAACCGGGTGCCGCCCCAGTACCTGCGGATCAACCGGCTCCGGCTGGATCCGCTGACCGGGGAGGAGGTGCTGCGCCGGGAGTACGGGATCGTGGTGGAGCCGACGTTCCTGGAGGAGGTGAAGGTGCTCCGGCGCGGGCGCGGGTACGGGTCCCGGGCCTGGCGGGAGGGCCTGTTCGACGTGCAGGACCTGGCCTCGGCGTGCGCGTCGGCGGCGCTCTCCCCCGAGCCGGGCGAGGTCGTGCTGGACGTCTGCGCGGCCCCGGGCAGCAAGACGACCCACCTCGCCGAGCAGATGCGGGACGAGGGGACGATCGTCTCGATCGACGTTTCAGAGCGGGGCCTGGAGG
>JBDOKE010000030.1:0-2726 GCA_039833815.1 Methanobacteriota archaeon
CACGATCATCGCGAGCACGAGCCCGTGGACGTGGACGCCGAAATCATCTACACGGAGCCGATCGGGGCGGACCGGCGCATCGCCGAGATCATCCTGGACCGCATCAAGGAGGCGCTGGAGGAGTAGGCCTTGCCCGGCCTCATCATCGCCACGCTGACCGGACGCACCGTGGAGGACATGGTCGAGCTGGCCGTCGAGGCCGTGGAGCAGGGTGCGGACGCGCTGGAGGTGCGGCTGGACTACCTGGAGAACCTGGACCTGAGGACGGCCCTGCGGGCCGTCAGGGAGTGCTCTAGGTACGAGCGCGTGATCGCCACGCTGCGCCGGGCGGAGGAGGGAGGGCGGTTCGAGGGGGACGAGGAGCGCCGACTGGAGATCCTGGAGCGGGTCTCGGAGGAGGCCGACTTCGTGGACGTGGAGCTGGACGTGGCCGAGGAGGACGTGATACGGCCCGCGTGCCGCACGATCGTGTCGCACCACGACTTCGAGGGCACGCCGGAGAAGAAGGAGCTGTTCGAGCTGCGGGACCGGTGCGCGGAGCTGGGGGACGTGGCCAAGGTGGTGCCCACGGCGCGGGATCATGGGGAGGCCCTGCGGGTGCTGGAGATGGTGGCGACCGCCGACGCTCCCACGATCGGCTTCGCGATGGGGGAGCGGGCCCGGTACACGCGGGTGGTGAGCCTGCTCGTGGGCGGGTACGCCACGTACGCCGCGGTCCGGGGCGCGGCGGCCCCGGGGCAGATGACGGTTCGCGAGGTGAAAAGGGTGCTGGAGGTGCTGGGAGGGCGTTAGAGGCGCTTCAGGATCTCTCGGGCCGCCTTCCTGCCGGAGCGGAGCATGCCCCCGAAGATGGGGCCCATCCGGTAGGCGCCCCGCACCGCGGAGGCGGCCATGCCGGCGACGAAGAGGCCCGGCTTGACCTCCCGGGTGTGCTTCTCAACGAGCTCCTCGCCGCGCTCCGCCCACATTGGGCCCTCTCCCTTTACCTCCACGCCCGCGCATCGGCAGACTGAGGCTTCGTGGCCTGTGGCGTCCACGGTGAACCTCGCCTCCATCGGCAGCGGGTCCACGTGCATGCCGGCGCGCTTGGCGGCCGTCCAGTTGACGACGACGCCCTCGATGCGGCCCTGACGCTCGATCACGTCCTCCACCTCCAGCCCCACGAGGATGACGGCGCCCGCCTCCACGGCCGCGTGGGCGAGCCTGATCGCCGCCTCCACGGGATTGAACGCGAGCAGGCCCTCCTCGGCGGGCTCCAGCTCGACCCCCAGCTCCTCCAGGAGCTCGGCGTCCTCCTCCATCACGACGCCCGCGGGTAGGAACATCCCGCCCCCGGTCATCCCGCCGCCGACGTACAGCTGTCGCTCGATGACGGTCACCTTTACGTCGTTCCGGGCCAGCTCGTAGGCGCAGGTGAGGCCGGCCGGGCCGGCCCCGACGACGATGACGTCGCTCCGGGCCCGGTCGTTAAGCACCTCGTAACCTTTCCTGAGGATGGAGGAGGCGATGGACCGCTCCAAGGTCGGACCCCGGGCGCGTCACTCCTCGGACTCGGAGAGCTCTCGGAGGCGGGCCTCCAGCCGCTCGATCTTCCTTCTGATGTCGTTCCGGAACTCGTTGAACCGCTGCTCCAGCTCTCCCAGCCGCCGGTCGAGCGCGTCCACCCGGCGCTCCACCTGCTCCACGTCCTCGGTCGTGGCCAGTCCCCAGCTGTCGATGAGCTCCTCCACGCGCCGCTCGATCATCTCGTCCACGCGCTTGGAGATGATGTCGGAGCTGGACAGGGACAGCTTCCCGGACAGCTTGTTACCCAGCAAGGTGGAGGACTCCCCGGACTCGGTGCTCGTGCGACTTCGCACGATCAGGGCCACGACGATGATCACGGCGAGCGTGATCACGCCGACCGCGATGAACTCGGCGATGGTCATCACTTACCACCTTCCTCCTCCAGCTTTTCCAGGCTCTTGGAGAGTTTCTCCAGCCGCTTGAGCTCGGCCTCGAGCTCCAGCCGCGTCATGCGCGTTTCGACGTCCATATACTTTTCCGCGAGGCTCGTGAGGAGGGAGCGGATCGCGCTCACGCGGTTGAGGAGACGGGTGTCCTCGGGCAGGTAGAAGAGCAGGTCCAGCAGTCGGCGGCGCTCCAGGTCGGCCCGAACCAGCTCCACCTTCTCCCGCTCCACCTTCAGCTCGAGCTCCCGGACGTGCAGCCTCCGGGAGTACACTCGGGCCGCGATCGCGGCGATGATGATGGCCGTGACGCACCCGGAAAGGGCGACGAGGACGGTCGGCCGCGTCAGGACCGGGAGTAAGTCCACCGGATTATCCCCGGAGCTCGCGACTCAGCGCTTTGATAACCTTTTCCGCCGACTTCAGGTCACCGGTGATGTCGACGGTCAGCGGGGTGATCACGATCGACCCGCGCCGCAGCTCGTAAAGGTCCGTGCCCTTGGGCGGGTCCTCGATCACGTCGCCGTCGATCCAGTAGTACCGGCGGCCGCGGGGATCGTACCGCTCCTCGATCCTGGGCCGGTACATGGTGAAGGCCAGCGGGGCGGCGGTCACGCGCCCGTTCCAGCGCTCTGGGCTCGGCACGTTCACGTTCAGGACGCCCCGCCAGTCGACGTCGGAGAGGACCCGCAGCAGGACCCGCAGCACCCGGGCGGCTAGGGAGAAGTCCACCTCGTCGTCGTCCGGGTTGTTGTCCATCCGGACCCGGGGACTCCG
>JBDOKE010000031.1:0-4299 GCA_039833815.1 Methanobacteriota archaeon
GCTCGTTCGTGGCGGCCCTGGTCTACCGGTACGTCTCGGAGGAGCGCATCGTCACGACCACCGCTCTCTTCATCGGCCTGCTCACGGCCGGGTTCGCCTCCGGACCGCAACGGCTGACCGAGCTGGCCTTCACCCAGACCAACGTCGAGGTCCTCGCCTGGGCGATCGCATCCCTCTTCGCGATCCCGGGGCGCGCCTACGGGGACGCCGTCGGGCGCAGGCTCCTCGAGGCACGCCTCGCCAGCGTGAAGCCGACCACCAAGACCTACCGCCTTCCCCGGGATCCGGACAACATTGAGGACGTTCCGGGCGAGCCGCCGGCCCCGCGGGAGGTCAAGGAGCGGATCGCGGGCCGGGAGTACGAGTTCCCTCGAGGCACCTCAAAGAGGGACGTGGAGCGGGTGATCCAGCGGGACCTGGAGCAGGAGGGTGGAATCGGGCGCGCGATCGTCGAGGTCGGGGAGGACGAGGAGGTCCGCGTCAAGGTTGCCGGAGCAAAGCCCCCCGTCTCCCACACCCTACCCCCGGACAAGGTGGCCGTCTCCGTGGACCCCAAGGGAGGGTCCACCCACGTGGGGGAGGGGGACCGGGTGATCGTCTACGCGGACGGGCGCCGGATCTGCGAGGCGGAGGTGTGGAAGCGCTCCTCCGACGGGGTGGTCCTTGTCGTCGACGCCGAGCACGCGGACGAGCTGATGCGACTCGTCACCAAAGGCAAGGAGGTCTCCCTCGTCGTCAAGCCGACGAAGGCCGATGATGTACCCCGCGGCTAGCCAGGCCGGTCATCCATCGCCCCACGGTCGTCATCCGTCCCGACCCCAGCCCGGGACCGCGGGGCGCATCGGCGGGCCCCTACTCCCCCTCATCGGATCGAGCCTCCGGTTTTCGGGGCCCGCCTCTAAGGCCGATCGCCCCGATCCCACCATCGACTAAAAATCATCCGATCAAAACGGCTCCCGGCCCGGGTAGTACCTACGGAACCGCCGCAACGCCTCCCTCGTGGGATCCGGAAACCGACGCCTCAACGCGCGCACGAACCCGGCCCGCGTCCGCCCCGGAATCAGGCTCAAAATCTCCCGCGCCACCCGAAGCGCTCCGGGCGTCGGTTCCCGCGGTACCTCCACCGTGAGCGTGAGCGCGTCCCACCCCAGCACCCGCCTGTGTCCCCGGGGCACCGAGCCCAGCAGCACCCCACACCCGAAGTCCACCAGCCCCGGCACCCTACCCCGATCCTCCCGTGTCAACCGCTCGTAAGCCTCCCTACGGTAGCAGTGCAGCTCCACGTACGCGTCAAACGGGCGCAGCGACTCCACCACCTTCCGCCACCTACGACCCACCTCCGACCCGTGGAACCCAGGGTCCACCGTGCTCACGTACGGACCCTCCCGCATGACCCGACGCACCCGAAACCCCCGAGGCACCACCCGGTTCACCACCGGCTCCAGGCACCGCCCCTCGTCCCCGTGCACCCCGTACACCAGCACCGGCCGACGGATGGGGTGATCCCCGCGTGCGCTCATGGTTCCCCCAGGCCCCCGAAGTGGACACCCCCACCATCGAACCCGACGAGGCGGAGTCGTACCTGGACGCCGTCCGCGAGCGGATCAAGGCGTACGCGTTCGGCGAGCGCGACTGGAAAAGGAAGATCCGCACCCGACGCGCCTACCTCCGCCGAATCCGCGAGGACGAGGAGGCTCTGAGCGCGTACGCCGCCCTCCTCACCATCACCGCCTCCGGGCCCCGACCCGCCCATCACCTCGTCGCCGAGGGCGAGGCCGCCCTGGCGGAAGCGGCCCTGTACGAAGCCCAGCGGGAAGGCGACGAGCACGACCACCCGGAGGAGCGCGCGCTCCGAGACCTCTACCGGTGGGACGTTCGAGTCCTGGAGCCCAGGCTCCGACTGTACGCCGTGCACTTCACCTACCCACTCCTCCACCGCTCCCCCGGCGGTCAGCGACTCCGCGTCGTCGTGACCGACGACCCCACCGAGGCCCTCCGAGAACTACACTCCCACAGCACCCTCGGCGTCCGACTGACGGAACCCGCCGACCGACCCGTCTACACCTGCCCCCGGTGCGGATACACCCGGCTCGGACGCCCCCTGGAACCCGGCCAGAGCGTCAGCCGCCAGCGCGCCCCGCGCACCTGTCCCGAGTGTCGCACCCCGCTCGTCCGCGTCCTGAGCGAGGTCCTGGACGCCCTCCACGAGCCGCAAGGGTACCTGGTCATGCACTTCCGCACCCTGGCCCGCACCTTCCGAGAGGACGCCCGACGCCTCACCCTACGCGACCTCCAGCGCGCCCCCAAGAGCGAGGAGCTGCACGAGACGTGCCTGGACCTGTTCCCTCGCCTCAAACGTCGGGTGCAGCGAGCCCGCCGGAGGGCCAAGAAGGGCGGCTTCCCACCCTGCATGAGGCGCCTCCTCGAGCGGGCTCAGGAGGGTGAGAACCTGCCCCACGAGGCCCGCTTCGCCCTGGCCGCCTTCCTCGTTAACGTCGGCTGGGACGAGGATCGAATCGTCGAGGTGTTCTCCAACCTGCCCGACTTCGACGAGGAGCGGACCCGCTACCAGGTGCGCCACATCGCGGGGAAGGAGGGCTCGGGCACGAAGTACCTCCCACCCAACTGCGACAAAATGCGCGAGTGGGGACTGTGCGAGAACCCCGACGGCTGCGGCGTCAAAAACCCACTCACGTACGCCCGGCGGGGAGGATCACCCAAGGAATCGGGGCCCGACGGCTCGGCATAGGCGGAACGTTCCCCATCCACCTCGGCGATGGGCCTGCTCGTCATCGCCCCCCGGACCGGACGAGAACGATTTATTACTCGACGAGAACGCCCACCGACCGGGGGACGAGGTTTGAGATCACACGTCTCCGGAGTGGCGATCACGTTTCTGATGCTCATCCTCGCATCAATTGCGGCCCTACCCCCGGCGCAGGCGGCCGTGGGTCCGTACCCGCAGTTCCTTCGATCGTTCCTAGCCAGCAGCTTCCAGGGGCTAGGGCTGCCCAGCGATGAGGCCGAGTCCCTGAGCCGACAGGCGTGGCCGCACTTCTACAACTGGACGCACTCCGAGGTTAAGGTTGTCGACCGATGCATCGCGTACGATCTCAAGCCCGTGGACTTCGCCGCGGCTACCAAGGCCAAGACCCTGAACCTCCTCACGGTCCGGGAGTCCGGCAGGACCAGGGCGGCCGTCCCGGCCAAGGGCGTGCTCGTCGCCTGGGGCTCACAGGACAAGGAGGGAGGAGAGGTAGGCCTCACCTTCATCAACGTGAACGGGTTCCGAATGGAGCTGACGCGACTCCACGTGGACCGGGACGAGCTACCGGCGGACCGCACCTGCCTGGGCCTGGACGTGGGGTACGACCAGAGCTCCGGGTACGTCATCCCGGTCGTGGCCTGGTCCGACGGCCACTCACTCCACGTGATGGCCGTACCGGTCGCCACGTCCACGTTCAAGTGGGCGCAGGGTGTAAGAACCGTCACCGTCACCTCACCCGCCGTGGTCACACGGCTCCTCCTCACCCTGAAACCCAGCTTGTGGGGACTCAACGAGTACGACCAGTTCCGCCGGGTCCAGGTCGTGTACCTGGGCAAGACGGAGACCAAGAGCGGCCGACCGGGCCTGGCCTACCTGATCACCTTCACGGGTAGGAACGAGCGGAAGCCCTGGGAGTACGGGTACGACCTGCTGTACGCCGTCGTGAAAGTGTACAGGGACGAGACCGGCTGGCACGCCCGTATCCTCCAGGTTGGCGGCCTCGACCTGGGCTTTCAGAGCGTGGTCACCTACCGAATCAAGCCGCTGTCCCGGGACAGGAAGGTCCTCGGCCTGGCCGTGATGGCCCGATGGAGGCAGGAGAGCGCCGGCGTCTGGTTCGTCACCCTGGGGTACACCCTCAACGAGGACGTGGCGGCCACGCTCGGGTGGATAAACGTACTGGACTACGCCCGCGTCAGCGACGACCAGTTCTACCTGCCCCAAACCCGAACCGCGCTCCTGGACTTCGCCTACGTACCGATGGGGAAGAACCGGCTCAGGGTACTCGTCGTCTGGAACGACTCCCGGTTCCCCTGGTTCATCGTCGACGCCCTCAACCAGGAGGAGATCCGAAGGTGTCTGAACGCGTCCGAGTTCACCGTCCAGGACTGGAACCGGGCGTACATCATCTACGCCCAGCGCCTGGACGTCGAGTTCACCACCGCCCAGTCCGGGGCCAGGCCGGCCAAGATCGTGCTGCCGAACGGCGGGCCGAGCAACGAGCCCGTGGCGTACCTGGCCGGCGCCAGGGT
>JBDOKE010000032.1:0-4242 GCA_039833815.1 Methanobacteriota archaeon
CAGGTGTACGGGGAGCGGCTGGTCAAGCAGGACGGGACGGAGTACCGGGTATGGGAGCCCAGCCGGAGCAAGCTGGCCGCGATGATCATGAACGGGATGGAGCACTTCCCGTTCAAGGAGGGGTGCAAGGTCCTCTACCTGGGGGCGGCGGCGGGCACGACGCCCTCGCACGTGTCGGACATCATCCGGGAGGAGGGGATCGAGTACTGCGTGGAGTTCGCGTCGCGAATGATGCAGGAGCTGATCCCGGTGTGTGAGAAGCGACCGAACATGGTGCCGATCTTGGGCGACGCGACCAAGCCGCACGAGTACGTGGAGATCGTGGAGCAGGTGGACGTGATCTACCAGGACATCGCGCAGCCGAAGCAGGCGGAGGTGGTGGCGGACAACGCTGAGGCGTTCCTGAAGCCGGGCGGTGTCATCATCGTGGCGGTCAAGGCCCGCTCGATCGACGTGACGAAGGAGCCGGAGGAGGTGTTCCGGGAGGAGGAGCGGAAGCTGGAGGAGCGGGGCTTCGAGATCCTGGAGGTCATCGACCTGGAGCCGTACGAGCGCGATCACGTGGGCATCGTGGCGGAGTACCAGGGGTAGCCCGGCCCGACCGTGATGAGCGTTTCGCTAGCCGACGCGCGGATGACGAGTTACTCCCGCTCTGAGCCACCGTCCACTTTTTATAGGGTGGAGAGCGGGTCCCGATGACTGGATTCACCCCTCCTGAACCGTGATGAGGCGGTCCCCCGTGAAAGGAGGGGCCCGATGAGGAGGCAGCCCCAGTCCGAGGTGTGACGACGGAGAGCCGAGCCGAGGGATCACGGGGTGCGAGTGTGAACCTCCTCGACCTCCTGGTGGTGGCGATCCCGTCCCTGTACATGGGCTGGACGATCGGGGCGGACGACGCGGGCGCCGCGATGGGCTCGGCGGTAGGGGCCGGCGTGCTCACGATCCGGCAGGCCGTCCTCCTGATCGCGGTGTTCACGACCGCGGGCGCCGTGCTGGAGGGGCACAAGGTCGTCAAGACGCTGGGTAAGGGAGTGGTTCAAGCCCACCTGGACCCCATCCTGGCGGGCGCGACCGTGCTCGTCGCGGCCGTGTGGTGCCACGTGGCGGTCATGCTCGGCGTGCCGATCTCCACCACCCAGGCCACCGTGGGCGCCATCGCCGGGACGGGGTACGCCCTCGGGTTCCCCGTGAACTGGGACAAGCTCTCCGAGATCGCCGTGAGCTGGCTGGTCGCTCCCACGATCGCCGCCGCGCCCGCGTACGCGATCTCGCGGTGGCTGCGCAGGGAGCTGCGCTCCAGGCGGCGCTCGCTGGGCGAGCTGGAGCGCATGATGCGGCTGTTTCTCATGGCCTCCGGCTGCTACGTGGCGTACTCCATCGGGGCGAACAACGCGGCCAACGCGGTCGCTCCACTCGTGATGTCCGGGGTGCTGGACGTCCGCACGGCGTCCGTGATCGGCGGCATCATGATCTCCCTGGGCGCCCTAACGGCCGGCTCCCGCGTGATCGAGACCGTGGGGCGTAAGATCACCAAGCTCGACCCGGTCACGGCCTTTTCCGCCCAGCTCTCCGCCGCGCTGGTGACCCACGGAGCCTCCGAGCTCGGCCTCCCGATCTCGATCAACGAGACGACCTCGGGCGCGGTCATCGGGGTGGGGCTGTCCCAGGGTGAGTTGAACCTGTACACGGTAAGGAAGATTCTCATAACCTGGGCCGCGAGTCCCGTCGGGGCGTTCCTAATGGCCTTCGCGCTCGCCCGCCTATACCTCCTGGCCAAAGGGGCGGTCTGAGCTTGATGCTCCGCCCGAGTACCCGCCCCGCGGAGCGGGCCCTAACCGTGCTGCTCGAGGAGCTGGACGCGATGATTGAGGCGTGCTCCCTCGTCCACGACGCGCTGGGCGACGGGTCTCGTAAGGAGCTGGAGGAGCGGCAGGAGTCTCTAAGTGAGGAGGTGACCGAGCTGCGGGACCGCGTCGAGGAGGAGATGGAGAGCGGTCCCATGGTCCCGGTCGTGCGCGAGGACCTGAACTACATCGCGGAGAACGTCCGGCGCGCGGCGGAGGCGCTGCTCAGCGTGGTCTCGCTCCTGATAGGGAGCTACGATAGGCTCAGTGAGGAGCAGCGGGAGAAGATCGACAGGGTCGCGGAGATGATCGCGAAGCTAGCCTCCGGGCTCCGAGAGGCGGTGCAGAAGCTGGAGGAGGACGTGGAAGAGGCCGCGAAGCGCGCGGAGGAGGTGCGGGAGGAGGAGGAAAAGGTACGAACGGAGCTCCGATCGCTGCTGTCGGAGGAGGGTATGGGCGGGGACGTGGCCCCGCTGGTGCTGGAGATTGAGCGAGCGCTGACCGACATGGACCGGGCCCTGGACGGGGTGAGCCGGATCAAGGTCCGGTTCCTCGGGTGAGTCGCGTGCGGGTGCTGGGGCGCGAGTGGAGGCACCCGGTGGCCTGCGCCTCCGGCGCCCTCGCCGCCCACCTTCCCGGCCTGGAGAGCGCCGTAACGCGCGGCGCGTCCGCCGTGTTCACCAAGACGATCACCGAGGATCCGCGTGAGGGCCACCCCGGCCCCACCTTCCTAACGTTCGAGGGCGAGGGGTACGCGCTCAACGCGATGGGGTTGCCCAACCCCGGTCTGGAGGGAATGCGGCGCGAGCTCCGCGCCTTCCGTGAGCGGTACGACGTGCCCCTGTACGCCAGCATCGCCGCGGAGGACCCGGAGGGGTTCGAGCGGCTGGCGCGGGGCCTCCGCGGGGCGGCCGACGGGCTGGAGATCAACGTCTCGTGCCCGCACGCGGGGCGAGGGATGGGGGCCGAGCTGGGCACGGACCCGGAGCTCGTGGAGGAGATCGTGGAGGCGGTGGCCGGCGCGTTCGACGGCCCGATTTCCGTCAAGCTAACCCCGAACGCGGACCGCCGCACCCTGCTGGAGGTGGCCGCGGCGGCCGTGGACGCGGGAGCGGACGCGCTCACGGCGGTCAACACCCTGGGCCCGTGCCTGCGGATCGACCTGCGCACCGCGAGCCCGCTTCTGGGGGCCGGCGTGGGGGGCCTCTCCGGGCCGGCCCTCAAGCCGGTGGCCCTCCGGGTCGTGGCCGACCTGGCCCTGGAGCTGGGTGACGAGGTGGAGATCCTCGGCGTTGGTGGCGTGCGCTCGGGCGAGGACGTGCTCGAGTTCCTGATGGCGGGGGCCCGGGCCGTGCAGGTCGCCACGGCCGCCCGGGACCGCTCCTTTTCGGAGATCGCGCGAGAAGCCGAGCGGGCGCTTCGGGACCTGGGGTACGGGGACTTCGAGGAGGTGATCGGGGCGGCGCTCCCGGAGTACGAGGAGCGGCTGCGGCGGCTGGGGTGGATCGAGTGAACCCGGTGCCGGCTCGGGTCGTGGAGAACCGGCGGGAGTGCGAGCGCACGCGCGTGCTGCGGCTCGAGCCGGAGGAGGAGATAGAGTGGCGCCCCGGGCAGTTCCTGATGCTGGGAATTCCGGGCGTGGACGAGAAGCCGATGGCGTTCTCCGGGGGCGACGAGCGGGAGCTCGTGCTCACCGTGGAGGTCGTAGGCCCGTTCACGAGGCGGTGCGCCCGGCTCCGACCCGGGGACTGGGTGTGGGTGCGGGGTCCCTACGGCCGCCCGTTCGAGCCGGTGGGCCGCCGGGCCGCGGTCGTGGCCGGTGGGACCGGGGTCGCGCCGTTGGTGCCCCTGGCCCGGTGGCTGCGGGAGCGCGGGATTCGGGTCCACGGGATCCTGGGCGGACCGCACCGGGATCGCCTGCCCAGGCGCCGCGAGCTGGAGCGGTTCTCGGACGAGTTCCACCTGACGACGGAGGACGGGAGCGCGGGGCGGAAGGGGTACCCGACGGACGTGCTCGAGGGGCTGCTGCGAGACGGTCGCGTGGACGCGGTGTACGCCTGCGGTCCGGAGGCCATGCTCGTCCGCACGGTGGAGCTGTCCCGGAGGTTCCGGGTACCCTGTCAGGTGAGCGTGGTCCGGTACGTCAAGTGCGGGGAGGGCGTGTGCGGATCGTGCGCGCTGGGCCGGGGACTCCTCGTGTGCCGAGACGGGCCGGTTTTTTGGGCGGAGGAGCTGGAGAACACGGAGTTCGGCCGGGTCCGCCGGGACGCGTCCGGCCTGCCCGAGGATGAGGAGCGCCCTCGGTCCTGACCGGTTCGGGATGACGAGGGCGGACTTACCCGACGCCCCACGGGTTAAAAGCGCGGGTCGATCACACGGTTGAGGGGCCAACCGTGGG
>JBDOKE010000033.1:0-1924 GCA_039833815.1 Methanobacteriota archaeon
AGGCGGTGATCCTACGACTCGCCCCTCCGGGGATCGAGGTCGTCGACGTCACCCACGGCGTCCCACCCCAGGACGTGACCTCGGGCTCCTACGTGATGGCCGTCGCCTGCCCCTGGTTCCCAGAGGGGACCGTGCACGTCGGGGTGGTGGACCCGGGCGTGGGAACCGAGCGGAGAGCCCTCCTCCTCGAGACCGCCCGCGGAGACGTGCTCATCGGTCCCGACAACGGCCTGCTCCTGCCCCTGGCCGAGGAGCTGGGCGGGATCGAGCGGGCCTACCGAATCCGGGAGGACGAGGTGAGCGACTGGGAGGTCTCCGCGACCTTCCACGGGCGCGACGTGTTCGCACCCGCGGCCGTCCGCGCGGCCGTGGGCGAGAGTCCGGAGGAGTTCTGCGAGCCCCTGAGCCCCAGAGAGCTGGAGGAACCCCCCATCCCGGAGCCCGAGGTGCGGGAGGACGCGATCAGGGCGCACGTTTGGTACGTGGACGACTTCGGGAACGTGATCACGAACCTGGAATGGGAGCGCGCGACCCCACCCAGGGAGCTCCTCGTCAGGACCGAGACCGGGGAGCACCGGGCCCGACGCGTCGAGACCTACGGAGAGGCCGAGCCCGGCGACCTCGTCGTGCTCCGATCCTCCTCCGACCACCTGGAGCTCGCGGTGGTCGAGGGGAGCGCGGCCGAGAGGCTCGGCCTGAGCCCCGGCGACCCCGTCGAGCTGCTACCGCCGGAGTAGGGACACCCCTCTCGGCTCCACCGCCCACGGGTCCCGCAGCACCTCGGGCACTCGCTCCACCACGTCCGTCGCCGTCAACCCCTGAGCGCGCTCCCCCTCCGCCAGCTGCCCGGCCGCTCCGACCACAAAGGCCCCGACGCAGGCCGCCTCGAACGCGTCCCCGCACACCGCGGCCAGCGCCCCGATCACGCCCGCCAGCACGTCCCCCGTGCCCCCCACCGTCATCCCCGGCGTTCCCGTCACGTTAACCCTCACCTCCCCCTCCGGCGACCCGATCACGTCCACGGCCCCCTTCAGCAGCACCGTGCACCCCCACTCCTCCGCCGCCGGACCGACGACGCCCTCCCGCTCCTCAACTCCCTCACCCGGATCCTCCCCGAACACCCGGCGGAACTCCCCCGCGTGCGGCGTCAGCACGAACCGCTCGTCAACGACGTCCCCATCCACCCCGCGCAGACCGTCCGCGTCGACCACGATCGCCCCGTCCACCTCCTCGGACAATCGCTCCAGGAGCCCCCTCACGTTCGCCTCCGGACCCAGCCCCGGACCCACCACCACCGCGTTGACGTCCTCCAGCGGCGCCCCCTCCAAGTCCTCCGGCCCCGGCACGCGACCGGCGTCCAGGTAGATGAGGTTGGGATCGTCCCGGGGCACCTCGCTCGACGTGAGGAGGAAGACCAGGTCGGCCCCGGCCCTCAGCGCCCCTTGAGCCGCCAGCCTCGGCGCACCCACGTACCGGTCGGACCCCGCGACGATCAGGATCCTGCCGTGCTCACCCTTATGTGCCCAGGGATCCCGCTCCCGAACGCCGGAGGTGATCAGGTCCCCCGGGCCGCAGATCCGCTCCGCCAGCCCCGGGATCCCGGCGCTCACCCGGCGCAGGAACGCGTCCCGGACCTTCTTAACCCCGCGCTTGTGCCGGTGGATCGACACGATCACGTCGGCCTCCACCGCCACGTCCGGGACCTCGCCCGTGTCGGGGTCCATCCCGGTGGGCACGTCCACCGCGACGACGCGGCTGCCCGCCCGGGAGGCCTCGTTGATTCGCAGCACCGCCGTTCGCACGGGCTCCCGGAGCCGGCCCCGGATTCCGAACCCAAGGATCGCGTCCACGATCACCTCGCGCTCGAAGTCCAGTTCCTCCAGCTCGCTGGAGTCCCGAACCTCCCTCACGCCGATCCCGGCCG
>JBDOKE010000034.1:0-4368 GCA_039833815.1 Methanobacteriota archaeon
GCCGTCAACCCCGGGGTTGACGGCGTACTGAACGTACACGTCGATGCGCTTGCCGGTGAGCCTGTACACGTAGAAGTTGATCCCGCCGAGCCAGTCGTAGTAGTCGTCGCAGTCGAGGAGGCCCCAGACGTTCACGATGTTGTGCACGGCGGCGTCCACGGTGCTCATGAGGTAGCGGAAGAGCTCGACCCGGTGCTCGCCCCTGACCTCTCGGGTGACGGTCTCGTGGAGGACGAGGTAGCGCTCGACGTCGCCGAACTTGACTCGGACGATCTTGGCGCCGCAGGCGTACAGGTAGGCCATGTGCGACTCGATGGCGCGCTGAACGCGCTCCCAGAAGGTCTCCTCCATGCGTCGGCGGCGCTCCTCGGGGGGCACGTCGGGGCGGACGCCGGCGCCGCGGGTCGCGTTCACCCAGTCGAACTCGACGACGCTGTTCACGCCGGCGCTGGTGTACACGCCGACGGGGTGGGAGAAGGCGGCGCTGGAGGCGAGGATCTCCGCGGTCCGCGGGTCCACGCCCTCCTTGAGGAGCAGCCGCTTGGCCCGCAGGTAGTGCGCCCGGCGGTGGTTCCACTCGGGTGGCTCGTCCAGGTGTGAGACGAGCCAGAAGGCCTCCTCCAGGAGCCGGCCCGGCCAGATCAGGTCCTGGAAGCAGCCGGAGGTCCACAGGACGACGTCGATGCGGGGTCGGTGGAGGAGCTTCCCGTCGACGCGGACGACGAGCCGGTCGAGGGGGATGGGCTCGACGCCCATGACGCGGCCGGTGGTGGGGTTCCAGACGGGTCTAACGCCCAGGAGGTACAGGGCGGTCGCCACGCCCAGGCCGCCGGTGATGAGCTCGTGGATGCCCCAGATGACCACGGCGACGCTCTCGGGCCAGCGGCCGTGCTTCCGGTAGTAGTCCGCGAGCATCTCGTCGACGAGCTTGACCGCGAGCCGCCAGGCCTCGGGGGTGGGGATGCACCGCGGGTCGATGATGGTACCGTTGCGGCCCGTGGGGAGCGCGTCCGGGTTCCAGAAGGGCTCGGTCCAGGGGCAGCCGGGCTCGACGAAGCGCCCCTCCAGGCCCCGCAGCAGGTTCTCGAGCTCGGTCCGCGGGGAGTCTGCGTAGTGCGCGTACACGCGGTAGACGTCGAGCGCCACCCGCACGGCGGTGTCCGGATCCAGGCGCCGAGGGAGCGTGCCGAACGCCTCCAGGAACGCGGCCCTGAGGGCCTGGAGCACCGCGGTCCTGACCCTCGGGTCCTCCAGCGCTAGGTTCATCGTGAGCCGGGCCCGCTCCGTGTCGGGCCGCCAGAGCCGGTACGTATCGTCCAGGGCCCGGGTGTACTCGCGGGCGGCGCGCAGGAAGGCCGGGTCCCGCAGGAGCCGCCCGAGCAGCTCCCGAAGGAACGTCGCCGCCCTGCGCTGGAAGACGCGAAACCCGTCCGGGTCCGAGGCCTGCCACCCGGCGAGCTCCTCCGGGTTGGGCGCGCCGATCCTGCCGGCCCAGTAGGCGATGAAGTGGGCGACCGAGGGCAGCGCGATCAGGGCGCCCTGCTCCAGCTCACGCCCGTTCGACACGCCGTACGTGTGCAGCCCGTACGGGACCAGCTGCTCCAGGAGATCGAACAGCGTGTCGTGCAGCTCGTCGACGAACTCGTCGAACCGCTCCCTCCAGCCCGGCTCGCCCCGCTCCACGGCCCGCTCCAGCCCGGCCGGGTCGAGCCCGAGCTTCGCGCACACCTCCCCGTACAGACCGACCTTCTTCGCCTCCTCGATCACGGTCCGGGCCATCTCGCGCAGGACGTTCTCGTCACGGATGTACCCACGCCGAGCCAGGTAGTCCGTGACCGCGCGCCAGACCCCGTTGTACCTACCCATGTCCCGGAAGTAGTCCCACGCGGGCGGCAGGTGCGTGAGCATGATCGGACCGGACCGGTACTTGGCCTGCTTGCCCTCACCCGGGTTCGAAACGATGTAGATGTAGAGGTGCGGAACGTCACGCAGGAGCAGGTACGGCCAGTCCGTGCCGAGCAGGGCGAACTCGTGCCCTGGCAGCCACTCGAGCGTTCCGTGCGTGCCCACGTGGATGATGGCGTCCGCGCGGAAGACCTCCCTCACCCAGTAGTAAAACGCGATGTACTGCCAGTGCGGGGGCAGCTCCGGGTCGTGGTAGATCGCCTCCGGATTACCGGACCATCCCCGGGGAGGCTGCAGCGCGATCCCCACCTTCCCGAACCGCAGGCAGGGGATCACGTAGCACCCGTTCCAGACCATGTACCCCTTGTTGTCCTCGGGCTCACCCCACCACCGCTTCAGCCGGGCCACGATGTCGTCCAGGAGCCTTAGGGCCCGCTCCCTCTCGGGACCCCCGTGCTCCTCGACGAGCCTCCGGTACTCCTCGAGCACGCCGAAGAGGTACCTCCGGAACCAGCGCTCGGCGACGTTCACCGGGACGAGCTGATCGGGACTCACGGTGCAGAACACCACGGGCCGGTCCGTCAGTCCCTCCACCGTGACCCGGCCCCGCTCCACCCGGATCACGATCCGCCGGCCGCTCCACTCGAACGACGTCTCGGCGGCCCCCTCGCCCCGGTACAGCCGCGCCATCTCGGCGAGCTCGCCCCTCGCCCACGGTCCCACGTTCTTCAGCAGCAGGTCGGAGACGGCCATCAGCACGTGCGCCAGCAGCTTCCGGTACTCTCGGGCGGCCTTCGGGTCCGACCGCTCGAGCTCGAGGAGCCGCAGGAAGAGATCCCGGGCGGGACCCACGTCGTACCCTCGCCCGGCCATGTGCGCGAGGATCTCGACCATCGACTCGAACACGTCCAGGTAGGTCGCGCCGATCGACCCGCGCCCGGGCGGGTAGCAGTACAGGACGTAGAGCACGCGCTTCTCACCGTTCGGCTTCAGCCGCAGCCGCACGAACCCGCGCGTCAGCTCGGCCAGCGCCTCGATACCGGACCGCACCGGGAGGAACCCGGGACCGTCCCCTCTCTTCAGCGCGGGGAGGAAGAACCAGTGCGCACCCTCCAGCTCGGGGCCCGCCCACACGTGCACCGCCCACTCCAGCACCGGTCCCCAGCGCCGGGAGCAGTACCGGTCCGGCTCGCACTCCCGGTCACCGCGGAGCGGTAGAACCGGCTTGATCACCGGCGTGTCCAGGTCGTGGAAAAGCCACGTGGCCGGGGTCGGGTACAGGGTCGCGAACGCGGAGAGCTTCACGAAGGTCAGCACCTCATACCCCTTGTCCCGCCACCCCGCCACGACCTGGGCCCCGGGCACCACGTTCACCGTCCCGCACACCGCGACCGCCGAGACGCCGAGATCCCGCACCCTCCGATCGATCGCCTCGGTCACCAGCTCCGTGAGCCGACGCCCGTCCGGCGTGTGGAAGTACTCGATGTGATTCAGCACGACCACGAGTCGACGGGACCTGGTGGGGGGCGTGAAGGTGGCGGCGTACCGCCTCGTCTCCTCGACCAGGATCTCCGCCCAGGAGGGGATCAGCACGTACCGGAGCCGGCGCGAGAGGCCCGTCTTACCCGCCGCGAGGTCAAGGAGCCACCGCCGGTACGCCTCGAGCACCCGCGCCCGATCCACCCGGGGCCCCAGCCAGCCGACGCCCGGGACGTACACCGCCAGGAACGCCTTCGACACGTCCGGGGGCAGGGGCAGCGCGTCGGCCGGCACCCGCGGGCTCACGCACCAGAGGGCGAACGCGAGCGCCGGGGTCGGGTCGGCGGAGCACGAGAGCAGGAACGAGAGGTTGGCCGCCACCGCGTCGAGGTCCCGGATCCCCGGGCGCAGTCTACCCGCCACGACGGGTTGCGCCCGTTCCCCGGTTGGGATGAGCGCGAAGAACAGCTTCCGGGACTGGAACGCCAGGACGGCCAGATCCCGGGAAAGCGGCGTTCCCACGACCTTCTCCGAGAGGAGCTTCCAGTACCGGTCGTCCAGGTGACCCATCAGCGGCATGATCAGGACGTCGGACTCCCGAATGACCGCGGCCGCGCGCTCGAGCGCGTCCTCCGGGGGTGCTCCCGAGGCGGACGGTGGCAGGTACGCGAACTCGACGCGCACGGGCTCGCCGTACAGCCGGCTCAGCTCCCCGGAGGCCCTACTCAGGGTGTCCCGATCGTACAGCACGTCGTTGCCAACGATCCCGACCGTGAGCGCGTGAGCGCAGGCGAGGAGCGTGAGCGCGGCCGTCAGGGACGCCGAGAGCCACGCGCGCATGGTTACTCACCTCCGGTCGAGCGATACTTAGATATCTTTAAATGGATTTTCCACTCGGATGGATCGGGGGTGAAGCCCGGTTGAGCTCGCGGGTGGTGGTGGCGCTCGCCCTGGCGGCGCTGGCGGTGCCGGCGGGCGCGTGCG